>JAFPYA010000227.1 GCA_017412445.1 Clostridia bacterium | reverse complement strand
ATAAACGCCCGCATGAATTCAAACAGGTATGTTTCCATATATCCTTTTGCTTTCCATTCGCAGAATTCGGCTTCATTTTCAGAGCCGTCGTTATCCGCTTCAATCAGCCTGTCACGTTCAAGAATGTATTTTTCCATTATCAACAGCGTCTTTCAAGATATATATCCACAAATATCAATATACCATAAATCTCCTGTTGATACAATGGCAGAATACTGTCAAACAGCATAGAATAGTTTATCGTAGATTTAAGCGACAAATAAGCGACAAAACCATAATAATAACGCCTGAACTCCTTATTACGGGCTCCTGTAATCGTATGATATGGAAGACGCTGTTCACTGTGCGGACGTATGGACGTGGCGCAGGAATTGTGCTATAATAACATCGATCAATCTAAGCACTTGCCGGGCGAGCCGCCCGCACATTCAGGAGGGAACCATGACGCATCAGGAAATGTTCGGTAAGGCACAATGGCTGGGCTTTGACGGAAAGACGAAGACTCCCGTCGTGCGCGCTTCCTTTGAAATGCATCGGGCGGTGCGGGCGCACATCGTGATTTGCGGACTGGGCTATTTTGAACTGTATCTGAACGGGCGGCGGGTATCGGACGACCTGTTTGTGCCCGTGACGAGTGATTACTGTCACCGCGACATCCGCGTAAACGGTCAGCCCTTCGATGAACTTTTTCACCATCGCTGCTATGCTGTGCAGTACGACATACTGCCATACCTGCACGAAGGGAAAAACGAGCTCGCTGTCGCGCTGGGGCCGGGCTTTTTCGCGCAGGAGACCTGGTCATTTGACCGCAACGTGAGCTTTGGCGAGGTACGCCTCTGCTATCGCATCGTGCTCACGGATGCTTTGGGCGGGCAGGCTGAGGTGCTCTCCGGAGAGGACGCCCGCTGGACGCAGGGCGAGGTCATCGCGTGCAATTTGTTTTCCGGCGAAAGGCACGACCTTAATGTACTTGAGGTGGGCTGGACGACGGCGGATGCCTCCTGCTGGAACAGGGTGCGCATACTCGAGCCGATGGATACCGTCTACCAGCTTCAGGATTCGCCCGCTGACCGTGTCGAGCGCACGATCCGGCCTGTGCTTCTGTCTGAAGGGCCCAGGGGAAGGCTGTACGATCTGGGCGAAAACACTACGGGCTGGGTGATACTGCGGGATCGTTCGAAAAAAGGCGAGACCGTCGAGATGCGCTTCGGCGAGATGCTCGATACGCGCGGCCTGCTCTCAGGCTATTACACCCACAGGCAGTGCTGGCAGATCGTTAGCGACGGGCGCGGACGTCTTCTGCATCCGCGCTTTACGTGGTACAGCTTCCGCTATTTTGTTGTGGAGGGCGCAGCCGAGGTGGTCTCGGCGGCGGTCATCCACACGGATATCCCTAAGGCATCCTCCTTCAAAAGCGCAAGTCCCGTACTGAACTGGCTGTACGAGGCGTATATCAGGACGCAGCTTGCCAACCTGCACGGAGGCATACCATCGGACTGTCCACACCTTGAGCGCCGCGGCTACACGGGAGACGGGCAGCTGACGAGTGAAACGGCGATGCTGACGCTGAACCATAAGACCACCATGCGCAAATGGATGCGCGACATTCTGGACTGTCAGGACGAAGTGAGCGGGCACGTGCAATACACCGCGCCGTATCAGCGCTGCGGCGGAGGGCCGGGCGGCTGGGGCATCGCCATCATCAATGTGCCGCTTAACTATTACCGCCAATACGGCGACATTGCTCCCCTCAGCGAGATGTACGGCGGTATGGTCAAATACATCGACTATCTGGAGGCGCACAGCGAGGAGGACCTCGTTGTCAGCGACCGCGCGGGCGAATGGTGCCTTGGGGACTGGTGCACGCCCGACCCGATAAAACTGCCGCCGCCATTCGTGAACACGTACTTTAAGATCAAGGCTCTCGATGCCATAACTGAGATCGACCAAATCCTGGCCAAAGGTGTGAACCCCCTCTGGCGGGAGCTCAGGCAGCGCGCCTGCGCGGCCATTGTCAAAAAATACTATAACGCCGAGACCCACGACTTTGCAGACAACGTTCAGGGCGCGAACGCCTTCGCGCTGGATGTGGGGTTGGGAGACGAAGCGACGCTCAAGCACTTCCTTGACCGCTATGAGCAGCTCGGCAGCTACGATACCGGCATATTCGGCACGGAGATCGTCACGCGGCTGCTGGCCGACAAGGAAAGGTACGACCTGGAATACTGCCTCTTGACCAGCGAGCGTCCCAATTCATTCGGCTCCATGATGCGAACGGGCGCGACGACGCTGTGGGAGTACTGGTCGGATTGCGAATACCAGCGCTCGCTCAACCACCCGATGTTCGGCGCAGTAGTAAAGCAGCTGTTTTACGACGTGCTGGGCATGCGCCGGCTCAGCAAAGCCGGTTGGCAAAAAGTGCGCATCGAGCCGAAGATGATGAAATGGCTGCCCGAAGCCAAAGGGCATATCGTTACCCCGCTTGGAAAACTGGCAGTCTGCTACCGCAAAACACTTTTAAGCACCGAGATAAGCGTGGAGGTGCCTGCGGGCATGCAGGCCGTGCTGACGCTGGCGGGTAAGACCGAAACACTCAGGGAGGGGCTCAACACCTTCACCTTGGGCGAGGGGCTCGTTTGACAAAAACTGCCAAAGACGCGCACAGCTATGGGCAGCCTGAACGCGATGCCTTGCGCATTGGCGAAGCGCAGGCGAGCCGCCTGATGCCTTGGCCTGACTTATAACGAAAAACAAACATACCCGGGAGGGCAGGATTTTGACCATCATCGTCACCGGCGGAGCGGGGTTTATAGGCTCCAACTTCATATTTTATATGCTAAAGGCGCATCCGGATTACAGGATCGTGTGTCTGGACAAGCTGACGTATGCGGGCAACCTGTCTACGCTTAGCGGCGTGATGGAGCAAAAGAATTTCCGCTTTGTGAAATTGGACATCTGCGACAGGGAGGGCGTATTCGGGCTCTTTCGGGAGGAAAAGCCGGACATAGTGGTGAACTTCGCTGCGGAGAGCCACGTGGATCGCTCAATCGACGACCCAGGCGTGTTCTTGCAGACGAACGTAATCGGCACCTCGGTGCTGCTTGATGCCTGCCGTGCCTTCGGCACAGGGCGCTTCCATCAGGTATCCACAGACGAGGTCTACGGCGACTTGCCGCTCGACCGTCCCGACCTGTTCTTTACCGAGCAGACGCCCATACACGCTTCCTCGCCCTACAGCGCTAGCAAGGCCTCAGCGGATCTGCTCGTGATGGCGTATCACAGAACCTACGGCCTGCCCGCAACCATAAGCCGCTGCTCCAACACTTACGGCCCTTATCACTTTCCGGAGAAGCTGATTCCGCTTATGATTGCCAACTGCTTAAACGACAGGCCGCTGCCGGTCTACGGGCAGGGCTTGAACGTGCGCGACTGGCTGTACGTTGAGGATCACTGCCGCGCGATTGATTTAATCATCCATAAGGGGCGCGCAGGCGAGGTATACAACGTGGGCGGCCACAACGAAATGCGAAACATAGACATAGTGAAGCTCATCTGCAGGGAGCTGGGCAAGCCCGAAAGCCTCATCACTTACGTGACCGACCGCAAGGGACACGACATGCGTTACGCAATAGACCCCACCAAGATCCACGATGAGCTGGGCTGGCTGCCGGTGACGAAGTTTGCCGACGGCATCAAAAAGACGATACGCTGGTATCTCGACAACCGCGACTGGTGGCAGGATATAATCAGCGGGGAGTACACGAAGTACTACGAGAAAATGTACGGAAATCGAGGCAAGGCATGAAGGTACTGGTTACTGGCGTCTGCGGCCAACTGGGTCACGACGTGGTTAACGAGCTTTACAAGCGGGGGCATGAGGTCACGGGCACGGACATACAGGAGCATTATTGCGGCGTAGACGACGGCAGCGCGGTCACATCGGCTCAGTATGTCCCACTCGACATCACCGACGAAGGCGCGGTGAAGCGGACGATTGCAAACTTGCATCCGGACGCAGTCATTCACTGCGCGGGCTGGACGGCCGTAGACGCGGCGGAGGACATGCCGGGCGAGGCGGACAAAATAAACCATCTCGGCACGAAATATATTGCCGAGGGGGCGGCGCAAGCGGACGCGAAGCTTCTGTACATCTCCACCGACTACGTGTTCGGCGGCAAGGGAGAGCGCCCCTGGATGAGCGACAGTGCGGATTTTGCGCCGCTGAACGTTTACGGTGCAACTAAGCTCGCAGGCGAGGAGGCCGTCAGGCAGACGCTGAAGAAATACTTTATAGTGCGCATATCCTGGGCGTTCGGCCTCAATGGCAAAAATTTCGTAAGGACAATGATAAACATAGGTAAAACGCATAAGAGCGTGCGCGTAGTGAACGACCAGATCGGCACGCCCACCTACACGCGCGACCTTGCGCGGCTGCTTGGAGACATGATTGAAACCGAAAAGTACGGCTGCTATCACGCCACAAACGAGGGCGGCTATATCAGCTGGTGCGACTTTTGCAGGGAAATCTACCGCCAATGCGGCCTTAATACTGAAGTAATCCCTGTGAGCACCGAGGAGTACGGCCTGAGCAGGGCCGCGCGCCCGCAAAACTCCCGCCTCGACAAAAGCAAGCTCGCCTTGAACGGCTTTGCGCCTCTGCCGGACTGGCGCGATGCCTTAAGCAGGTACCTCGAAGAGGCAAAGCTCTGAGAGGCAAACGGTTCACGAGAGACGTGCTGAATAACGCCATGACGCCAAATCTGCGGCTGGGCAATACATACCGCACAGGAGAAGCTTCATATGAAAGTCGAAACACAGCAGCTTGATGCAGAGGTTTTTTCACTGCTGGGCGAGTGGTGCGACGCGCTGATTCGCCTTCAGCTTGACATGCCAAAGCAGCCGGAATTCGATGGGGGAATACTCTGCCCGGCCTGCAAAATGATACACGGAAGGTGCGGCGACGCGATCTATCCCATGATGTACATGGCTGACCGTACCGGAGATAAAAAGTATCTCGCGTCCGCAATAAAGCTGTTCAACTGGGCAGGGAACCTGCTGTGCGACGACGGGAGCCTGTATAACGACGCGCAGTCGACGTGGAACGGCATCACCGCATTCAACGCCATATCCCTTCATGACGCCCTTGCCAGTCACGGCAAAATACTGGACGAAAAAACAAAAGCCGCGTGGGAGAAGCGCCTGCTTGCGATGGGCGAGTGGCTGCACGGCCATCTCGTGACAGATATACCGACCAACATAAACTATTTCGCCGCAAACGCATGCGCGATGGCGATTCTGGGCGAATACTTTGACAGAGCGGATTTCAGGGCGCTTGCACATGAGCTTTCGGATTACTGCCTGAGCCACATAAGCCAAAACGGCCTGCTCTTTGGCGAGGGCAGACCCAGCGTACCCTTTACCGCCAAGGGCTGCAGGGCAATCGACGCAGGCGGGTACAACGTAGAGGAATCGCTGCCCTCGCTGATACGCTATGCCATCGTTTCGGGAGACAAAAGGGCGCTGGAGATTTACAAAGAAAGCTTCAGGGCGCATCTTAAATGGATGCTTCCGGACGGCGCGTGGGATAACAGCGTAGGCACGCGCAATTTCAAGTGGACGTATTGGGGCGGCCGAACCTCAGACGGATGTCAGGAGGCGCTTACGGTACTTGGCAGGGACGACGCCGTATTTGCCGAGGCTGCGCTGAGGAATCTTCGGCTGTATGAAAAATGCACCCATGACGGGCTGCTCTTCGGCGGCCCCGATTATATGGCGCACGGCGAAAAAGCGTGCGTGCACCATACCTTCTGCCACGCCAAGGTGCTTGCGGGCATGCTGGATTCAGGGCTGTATGCGTTTGAACGGCAATGCCTGCCGTCGGATAATGACGACGGAATAAGCTTTTATCCCGAGCTCGATACCTACCGCCTCGCGCGGGACGACTGGAAAAGCGATATAACCGCGTATGATTTTGAATACATGCGCGGCGGACATGCTTCGGGCGGAGCGCTTAGCCTGTTGTGGCACAAAAAGTGCGGGCCGGTAGTCGCGGTCGGAACGGTGGATTATTCGCTGCGTGAAGCGCACAACCAGCAGCTCTCGCTCTTAAAGGCCGAGCACAAAAGCACGTGCCCGCGAATTGAAGCGGTTGTCGATGGACGGCGGCTTGGTCAGCATTACGACTTCGAGGCAGGACTTACGGCCATGGACGAGCAGGGCACGATAACTGTGCACGCCGATTGCTGCCTGAGTGACGAGGGCTACAAGCGAATAGGGCAGGAGGGCAAATGCACGCTCGAATACGCGCTGACATCGGACTCCATGCGCATAAAGGGGACGGTCACAGAGGAGATGGCGGGTACAGCCGAATACATACTGCCAGTTGTAGCAGACGCAGCCGAAATCACACT
>JAFPYA010000226.1 GCA_017412445.1 Clostridia bacterium | reverse complement strand
GTCGCCCTCGCCCAACTGCTTCTCCACTACCTTTTCGGCGATGGACAGCGCGAGGGAGGCGATTTCGCCCTTTGCCTCGTTCACGGCCTTTTTCTTTTCGCTCAGGGCGTCCCTTTGCGCCTTGTCAAGCAGCGCGCTCGCCTGATTCTTTGCGTCCTCGACTATCTCGCTGCCCCTCTTCTCGGCGCGGTCGGCGGCCTCCTTTATCAGCCTGTCGCCCTCGCTCTGAGCCTCGGCCAGCCTGGCTTTGTACTCGCTCTCAAGCACGGCGGCGTTTTTTTCGGCCTCCTCGGCTTTCTTGTACATGCCGTCGATCTCGGCCTGACGGTCGCTTATCAGCTTGCTCACGGGCTTAAACAGCAGCTTTCGCGCCACGAAAAATATGGCCAGGGTGTTCAAAAGCACAAACAGCGCCGTCCAAAAGTCAACGCCTATAAAACTTTCAAAACTGCCCAAGTTGATTCTCCTTTGCGTTTTTGCGGCTTGTTACAGCACAAACAGTATAAGGAAGGCGATGAGCAGCGAGTAAATGCCCGTGGTTTCGGCGATGGCGCAGCCCATTATCATGGTGGAGCGCAGCGTGCCCGCCATTTCGGGCTGACGCGCCATGCCCTCGAGCGCCTTGCTCACCGCGGTACCTTCGCCCACGCCGGGACCTATGGCGCCTATGCCCATGCATATGCCCGCGCCTATGGCCTTGCCTGCGGTTGCAATTGCTTCTGCGATAGTGGGATCCATAATATTTCCTCCTTGAATAAAGGTTTTATGCGCTTACTGTCCCTGCTTTTCCTGAGCGGGCGCGGGACAGGAGTTGCTAATGTATACCATTGAGAGCAGCGAAAACACGTATGCCTGCACAAAGCCGCTGAACAGGTCGAAGTAGCAGCTGAGCACCGCGGGAATGCCGAAGGCCAGAACCGGCACGCCCGAGAGCACGCCCAGCGCCTGAAGCACGCCGCCAAGCCCCAGCATCAAAACTATTATGCCTGTTATCAGGTAGCGCAGCTTCGTCTTTTTTACTATATGCAGTATTATTATCGCCGCGCCTGCTGCCGCCACTATTATTCCCACGGCTATGCCGCTTGAAGAAATCAGCCCGAGCACCTTCGAGGACAAAAGCGACAGGGCGAGGTAAAGTATGCTCGTTATCACGCCGCCGCCCGCTACGTTGCCGAAATGCCTGAAGGCCATGGACACGGGCTGAGCTATCTCGCTGATTATGTTCATCGGGGTCATAACGGCTATAGGCTCAGTAAAGCCCTTGAGCCAGCCGAAAAAGCCGTTATAGCGTATGCCGTTGAACCATGTGATGAGGCTTATCATCAGCGCCCACACCATCACGCAGCTTATGTCCGCAGTGGACGAGCGCAAAAAGCCGGTCAGGCCTATAAAGCTGCCAAGTATGCTGCTCAAAAATATCGTGCCTATGAAGGGCGCCCATTTTATGTTGTGCTCGCCCATGGTTTCGCGCACCATATTGTAGAGCATGTCCACGCCCTTCTCCACCAGCACCTGCCAGCCTCGGGGGCGCTTTTTGAGCTTTTTGTGTATAATGATGGACGCGATTATCACCGTGAGCGCCACCAAAAAGGAGCTGACGGTGGTCTGAGTAATTGGTATGCCGCCCAGCACGGGTATAGTATAATAGACAAACGCGCCGTTTACGCTCAAATTCATCTATTTGTCACCCGCCTTTCCGGCAAAATACACGGTCATTATGATAACAGGGGGCATGCACGCGAGGGGCACAACCGCGGCTATGGGGTTTATAACCTTCAGCTTTGCCAGCAGCGCGAGCGCGCCGAAAATGATGACGTATCTGAGTATGAGACTTAGGCGCATCGCGCCTTGCCCCGCCTTTACGTCGCCGCTGTCTGCCGCGCTGCCGGTCGCCTTGCTTGCGCTTAAGGTCATTATCAAGAAGTTTATTATGCCCAGAAACGCGCCGCAAAATGCGCCCAGCCATACGCTTAACGTCAATTTGCCTATAAGCGCAAACACGCCCACCGTGCACCCCGCCATGAGCAAAAGCGCACAGGAGACGATAATAAGCTCTTTTTTGTCTTTCATTCAGACCTGCTTTACATATTATATATTTGCTTTGTTCTGCCTTATTTGTGTTCGATAAAGGATACAGGCGGCTCCGGGTCGTCCTTCTTTTCGGCTTTTTCCATGGCCTTGAGCGTGAGCCTGAACGAGTCGCACGCGCTTATCAGCCCTACCAGGCAAAACACCGCGATTATCCACGCGCCCAGAGAAAACTTGTTTTTGAGCCACACGCCGATGAGCGTAAAGCCGGCCATGGGCGCGGCCACGCTCATGCCCAACTGGGTTATCCACACGAGCTTGCCGAGGCTTTTCACTTTTTCACCCCGCGCTTTATAACGATTGTATTCACATTATAACACATAAATCCGCCCATGGCAAGCTTGAATTGAGGATGAAAAAATGATATACTACAAAAAAACGTCGAGAGCCGTTAAGCGGCGCAAAAACGGCACGGAGAAAGCGTATGTTCAATATACTGGTCGCGGACGACGACAAGCACACGCGCCTTTTACTCAAAACTCTGCTTGAGGCCGACAGGTACACGGTCTTTACCGCCCCTGACGGCGTCGAGGCGCTTAATGTCATGGACAGGGAGCACATAGACCTCGTGGTGCTCGACGTGATGATGCCGGGCATGGACGGCTACGAGTTCACAAAGCGGCTGAGGATGGGCAACAACAATCTGCCCGTGCTCATGATTTCGGCGCGCCAATTGCCGGATGACAGACACAAGGGCTTTATCGCCGGCACAGACGACTACATGACCAAGCCCATAGACGAGGTGGAGCTGCTTTTGAGGATAAAGGCGCTGCTACGCCGCGCCAAGATTGCAAGCGAGCGCAAAATAGTGATAGGCGACGTGGTGATAGACTACGACGGGCTCACCGTAAGCAAGGGAAGCGTCACTCAGGAGCTGCCGCAAAAGGAGTTTTTGCTTTTGTACAAGCTTTTGTCCTATCCCGGCAAGATTTTCACGCGCATACAGCTGCTTGAGGAAATTTGGGGCGCGAACAGCGAAACGGGCTGGGAGACGGTCACTGTGCACGTGGGCAGGCTGCGCCGCAGGTTCGAGGGCTGGGAGGAATTTGAGATAGTGTCGGTCAGGGGACTTGGCTACAAGGCGGTAAAAAAGCTATGAACGTCTCAAGGGACAAAAGGACGCGCAGCAACCGGCTGTCGCTGCTGGTGTTTTTTGCGCTGCTCGTGTTTGTGATACTGGTTCTGACGCTCGGCCTGTCGGCGCTGATACTCTGGCTGCTCATACACACGGGCGTGATAAGCTCGTATTCAGACCTGTCCACGAGCCTTATGTCGGTGGTACTGTACATGTCGCTCATAAGCCTTCTGATAGGCACGGGGCTGGCCTTTGCCATAAGCAACATTCCCTTAAAGCCCGTAAACAACATAATAAACAAGCTGGACAGCCTGGCCGCGGGCGATTTCGATGTGCGAATAAAGCTAAAAAAGCCCTTCAGTAACGTGTCCATGGCGGTCGACATCGCAGACAGCTTCAACAAAATGGCGGAGGAGCTCAGCCAGACCGAGCTTCTGAGGAGCGACTTCATAAACAATTTTTCTCACGAATTCAAAACGCCCATAGTCTCCATCGCGGGCTTTGCCAAGCTCCTCAAGCGCGGCGACCTCACCCCTGAACAGCAAAGGCAGTACATAGACGTGATAGAGGAGGAATCGCTGCGCCTGGCCGACATGGCGACCAACATGATGAACCTGACGCGCGTGGAAAACCGCCAGATGCTCAGCGACGTACATAAATACAATCTGAGCGAGCAGATCCGCTCCTGCGTGCTCTTGCTTGCCGGAAAATGGGAGAGCAAGCGCGTAGAGCCCGACCTCGACTTTGACGAATACGAGATAGATGCCTGCGAGGAGCTGCTTAAGCAGGCGTGGATAAACCTTATCGACAACGCCGTAAAATTCAGTCCCGAGGGCGGAAAGGTGAGCATACGCATAAGCCGCGACGCGGGCAAGCTCACCGTTACCGTCTCAAACGGCGGCCGCGGCATACGCCCCGAAAACCTGACAAAGGTCTTCGACCGCTTTTATCAGGAGGACGAGTCCCACGCGGGCAAGGGCAACGGCATAGGCCTTGCGATAGTGCAAAAGGTGGTTAAGCTCCACGGCGGCGACGTGAAGGCCCGGAGCGATAACGGAATTACCACCTTCACCGTAACCCTGCCTGAGGACAGGCAATAAACCGCTGCGGTGGTATGTCTGTTTTTGTAATTCCTTTCATTCTTTGTTCCGTTTAATACCAATTTCTGCTTTGACGGCGGTTAAATAACATTAACCGCCGTCAAAAGTTTAGTTTCAGTTTATAAACCTTTGCTAAAATATCGACGCTGAATATCATTTAAATATAATCGGCAAAGGGAGAATCTCATGGCTGACACAATGACGCTCGACGCGCGCAAATGCTTTGATGTGCTTCTGGGCGGCGCTGCGGCGCTCAGCCGCCACGAGCAGGAGCTGAACGATCTGAACGTATTTCCTGTTTCGGACGGCAACACGGGCACCAATATGAAAAGCACCATAGAGGGCGGGCTCGCCGCGGCGGACGGCGACACGCAGGATCTGGGCGCGTTCTTCAGGGGCTTCAGCCGCGGCGTGCTGCTTTCGGCGCGCGGCAACAGCGGCGTAATACTTTCTCAGATAATCGCGGGCATAGGCGAGACGCTTGCCAAATGCGACAAAGTCGACGCGCTCGCGCTCGCCGAGGCCTACACAAACGGCATCGCAAGGAGCTATGCGGCGGTGCAGAACCCCACCGAGGGCACAATACTCACGGTGTTCCGTGAGAGCGCGGAGTACGCCGCCAAACGCATCACCAGGGACAGCAGCGTGGAGGAGTTTTACACCTACCTGATCGAGCAGGCGCGGCAGAGCCTCGCCGAGACCCCGCAAAAGCTGCCCGTGCTGGCCGAGGCCGACGTGGTGGACAGCGGCGCGGCGGGCTACGTTTACATAACTCAGGGCATGCTCGAGGCGCTTTCGGGCGCCGTGGTATCCCGTGACCTGCCCGTCAGGGCGCAAAGCGCCGCTCCTAACGTAGATATTGACCTCTTTACCCGCGACAGCAGGCTCGAGTACGGCTACTGCACCGAGTTTCTGCTGCGCCTGACCACGGACAGGGTCGACCCCGACAGCTTCGAGCTTCAATGCGTGCTTGACGACTTAAAGGCGCTTGGTGGCGAAAGCGTTGTGGCCTACAAGACCGACGACATAGTTAAGGTGCACGTGCACACGTTTGAGCCGGGCGCGGTTTTAAGCAAAATGCAGGCTTACGGCGAGTTTCTGACCGTTAAAATCGAAAACATGATGCTGGGCCACACGGAGTACACCGCGCGCAAGCCTCAAAAGCCCTTCAGCGTGGTGGCGGTTGCAACCGGCGAGGGCATGGGCAATTTGTTCAGGGAGATGGGCGCGGACGAGGTGATACAGGGCGGCCAGAGCGCAAACCCCTCGGCGCAGGATTTCATAGACGCCTTCAAAAAATGCGGCAGCGGCGCGATACTGGTTTTGCCCAACAACAAAAACATTGTCATGGCGGCGCGGCAGGCCGCAGAGCTCTACGACAGCGCCCGCGTGCTGGTGGTAAAAACCGAAAACCTCATGCAGGGCTACGGCGCGCTTAACGTAATAACGCCCGGCATAACCGACCCCGACGTGCTGGCCGAGAGCGCTGAGAGCGCCGCAAGGGGCGTAAAGTGCATAGAGGTAACCAGAGCCGTGCGCGACGCGACCATCGAGGGCGTGAGCGCGAAGCAGGGGCAGTACATCGCCATATGCGACGGCAAAATGACCTGCGCCGAGGACTCGCCCGAAAGCGCCGCAATGGAGGCGCTCAGGCGCGAGGACATGGATTTAAGCGAAATAATCACGCTGTTCTACGGCAAGGACTCAGACGAAAACGCGCGGGAGGCGTTCGTTTCCGGAGTAGAGGAGGCGTTTCCCGACTGCGAAGTGAAGTGCTTAAGCGGCGGGCAGGACGTGTACGACTGGCTCATCGCCATCGAATAGGAGGATGCAGTATGAAGATAATCATAGATATAAACGGCTCCGACAAGGGCCCCGGCGCAATAGTGAAGGGCGCGGGTCAGGCGCTTGAAAAGTACCCGGAGCTCGGCGTCGTGCTGGTCGGCAAGGCGGAGGAGGCGAGTGAGTTCGCTACGCAGTTCGCTCTGCCCGAGGGCAGGTACGAAATACTCGACGCGCGCGAGGCCATCACAAATTACGACCATCCCGCCGAGGCCATATACAAAAAGCAGGATGCCTCTATGGTGGTGGCGATGAAGGCGCTGAGCGAAAGGGAAGACCTTGACGGCATGATAACCACAGGCAACACCGGCGCGGTGCTCGCGGGGTGCGTGAGGTTTTTGTCCCTGCCCGACCGCGTGCGCCCCGCGCTGGCGGCGCTGATACCAGACGAAAAGGGCAGCGACACCTGCCTTGTGGACACGGGCGCAACCGTGGACTGCACGCCCCAGATGCTGCATCACTTCGCGCATCTCGGCGTGGAATTCATGCGCAAGGCCTACGACATAGAAAATCCGCGCGTCGGCCTGCTTTCAAACGGCACTGAGGCGAGCAAGGGCAACAAGCTGGTCAAGGAGACCTATCCGCTGCTTGAAAACGACAGCGAGCTCAACTTCATAGGCAACGTTGAAGGCAGCTCCTGCTTTACGGGCATATGCGACGTGCTGGTCGCGGACGGCTTTGCGGGCAATCAGGTGATGAAGGTCACCGAGGGCACCTACCGTCGCATGATAACCGAGGTGTTCACCTTCGCAAAAAAGACAGGCAGCAAGGACGCGATGCAGCTTGGCATGAGCCTCATGGACAGGTACGACATTGGGTCGCTGGGCGGCGGCTACATACTGGGCATACAGAAGCCCGTGATAAAGGCGCGCGGCAACAGCGGCGAAAAGGCGATAGTTTCCATCTGCGGCATGTTCAAGAACCTCGCGCAGCACCGAACCTTCTACGAGAAAACCTGATGTAAGGGGGAAAGCAAAAATGTCCAAAATCAAAATAATGTGCACCAGCACGGGCTGCATAGACTACGCGCCCGAAAGATACAAGAACCTCGGCATAGACATAATCCGCATACATGTGATCTATGACGGCAAGGAGTACCGCGAGGGGCTCGACCTCAACCCCGTAGAGTTTTACAACTACCTCGAAACCATAAAGGACCCCAAAAACCATCTGCCCTCGACCGCCATGCCTGACACCGCCGAAATTCAGGCGCCCATAGAGAAGGCGATAGCGGAGGGCTACGACGAGATAATCATATACACGCTCTCCTCGGGTCTGGGCGGCACATTCAACAAAATAGACCTCATCAGCCACGACTACAGGGATAAAATCAAAATCCATGTCGTCGACACGAAGATCACCTGCTTCGGCGAGGGCTTCCTTGCTATAACCGCGGCGCGCCTTGCCAAAGAGGGCAAGAGCAGCGAGGAAATCCTTAAGGAAACCGGCTGGATGATGAGGCATCAGGAGTTCTTGGGCGTCGACGGCAAGCTCGACTACCTCATCTACAACGGCCGGCTCAAGGGCGGCAAGGCGTTCATGGGTCAGATGCTGAATATCTGCCCCGTGGTGCACTTTAACCAGCAGGGCGAAATCGTGGCGCTCGAGAGCGTGCGTACGCCCAAAAAGGCACTCGCCCGCACCTGCGAATTGCTTAAGGGCATAATAGGCGAGCGCGACAGCAAGGACTACCTGCTCTGGCACGTGTACACCGGCCCGAGCCTCATAAAGACGCTCGAGGAGATCGAGCCCAAATTCGGCGTAAAGACCAACCACGAGGCGGTCATAATGTCCCCCGTGAGCGGCTGCCACAATGGCCCATGGCTCGCGGGCTACGGTCTTGTGTTCCTGCGCCGCCCGGATGAAGCATTGGAGGATTGAGATGCTTGAAATTCGCCCCGTTAGCTCCAAACGGGATATGAAGGAGTTCGTGGAATTCCCGCTGAAATTGTACAGGGGCAACCCCTATTTCGTGCCCGCGCTCTACGGCGACGAAATGAAGATACTCAAGGCCGGCGGCACGAAGGACGCGGACACGGTGTTTTTTCTGGCTGTAAAGGACGGCAAAACCGTGGGGCGCGTGCAGGGCATACTTCAAAAGGAGTACAACCGCGCCCACGGCACGACAAAGGCGCGCTTCGGCAGGTTCGATACGATCGACGACCTCGAGGTGGCAAAGCGGCTGCTGGGCGCCGTAGAGGACTGGGCAAAAGAGCAGGGCATGACCGAGGTGTGCGGGCCTCTTGGCTACAGCGACCTCGACCGCGAGGGGCTGCTCATCGATGGCTTCGATCAGGAGCAGACCTTCGAGGCGCAGTACAATTACGAGTATTCCGGCGGCCTCATCGAAAACGCGGGCTACGCAAAGGACGTGGATTGGCTCGAGTTTCAACTGAGAAAGCCCGCGCAGCGCAACGAAATGCTCTCGCGCCTCGCCAAGCGCGCGCTTGAAATGAACCGCCTGCACGTGGCGCCCACAAAGGGCATCTCCAAGCGCAAATACATCGAAAAGTATCGCGACGGCTTCTTCGACTGCCTCGATGTGTGCTACAGAGACCTCTACGGCACGGTCAAGCTCACCCGCGAGGCGCAGGACGAGCTGATAAGCCAGTTTCTGCTCATAGTCAACAAGGAATACGCCGTGTTCATATGCGACAAAAGCGACACAGTGGTGGGCTTTGGCATCTGCTTTCCGGGCATAGGCAAGGCGGTAATGAAGAGCGGCGGCAGGCTGACCCCGATGACGCTTATGCGCATACTCAAAACCGTGAGGAATCCATCCACCGTGGACCTGGGCCTGGTCGCCGTGCGCCCGGAATATCAGGCGAGGGGCGTAAACGCGATAATCCTCAATTACATGCTCGACCTGCTCGAGGAAGGCGGAGTCAAAAAATTTGAAACCAACCTTAATCTTGAGGACAACTTTGCCGTAATGAACCAGTGGAAATATTTTGACGCCCGCCAGAACAAGCGCCGGCGCTCATACATAAAAAAGATAGGAGAGTAAATCTATGCTGGAAAAACTTAAAGCCATCATCCAAAAAGTCGTGCCCGACACTGACCTCAGCAACGTCACTCCCGACACCCGCCTGATGGAGGATCTGGGCTTTGACTCGCTGGCGCTTATGATGATGTCCATGGAGATCGAAGAGGCGTTTCACTTTGAGTTCAAGGAATTCGTAAAATTCGAGACCGTAGGCGACGTGTGCGGCTACCTCGAAAGCAGGATATAAGCCGTAAAGCCCGCAAAAGTAAGCCGCAAGCCGCGTTTGTACAAGGCTTGCGGTTAATTGTTTGTAATTCATGGCCTTGTCAACGCAAAATTTACTTGTGTATGGGCAAGGCCTGTGTTATAATGTCTGGTAGCGCCTGAAACAGGCGATTTCTCACCCGCGCCGATTTTGGCGGCGGTTGCCCTCACGGGTGCCGTGCAAAAGGCGAAGCGCGGGGCGGAAAAACAAATTATTTAGGAGGAAACCCAAATGGCAGTCATTTCCATGAAGCAACTGCTCGAAGCCGGCGTCCACTTCGGACACCAGACCCGCCGCTGGAACCCCAAGATGGCTCCCTACATCTTCACCGAGCGCAACGGCATCTACATCATCGACCTGCAGAAGACCGTTAAAAAGATCGACGAAGCGTACATGTTCGTGCGCGACATCGCCCTTGACGGCAAGGACATCCTCTTCGTAGGTACCAAGAAGCAGGCTCAGGAGTCCATCGAGACCGAGGCCAAGAGATGCGGCATGTACTACGTGAACAACCGTTGGCTGGGCGGCACGCTGACCAACTTCCGCACCATCCGCACCAGGATCGACCGGCTGAACGCCATCGACGCCATGGAAAAGAACGGCCAGTTCGACGTGCTCCCCAAGAAGGAAGTCATCAAGCTGGTGGCCGAGCGGGAAAAGCTGGAAAAGAACCTGGG
>JAFPYA010000225.1 GCA_017412445.1 Clostridia bacterium | reverse complement strand
TCACAGGCGCACGTAAACGGCAGAACGCTTACGCGCGCTGTTTTATGCGACGAAAGCGGTAAAATCACGGCCACCTGGTTTAGGCAGCCCTGGGTCTTCAAGCAATTAAACGACATGGAGGGCCCGTTTACCGTCTATGGCCGGGTCGACCGGCATAACGGCAAGCTCTGCCTGAATTCGCCGCGCATCGTGACGGATCTGAGGATCACCGCCGAATATAAGCCGATCGAAGCGATCCCGCAAAAGACGTTGCGGGAGCTTATCCAAAGCGCGCTGGCGCTCATCGAGCCCAGCGAAACGCTGCCGGAGGGCATGCTGCAGCAGTATAACCTTCTGCCAAGAGCTCAAGCGCTTTACGAAATACACGCGCCCAGCGAAAAGTCGGCGCTGGAACGCGCCCTGTACCGCATGCACTTTGAGGACATGCTCTACTTTATGGTAAACGCCTTCGGCATGCGGCAGTACAGAAAAAATGGCATTCGCATCCCGATTCAGGAAGGTTCGCTCGAAGCCTTTACGGAGGCACTGTCTTTCCCGCTCACAAACGCCCAAAAGCGCGTCATCCGTGAGATCGAGGCCGATCTCAGCGCGGATACGCCCATGGCGCGGCTCGTCCAGGGCGATGTGGGCTCTGGCAAGACCGCGGTAGCCTTTGCGGCAATTTATGAATGTGTCTGCGCGGGTTACCAGTGCGCAATGATGGCCCCCACGGAGATCCTGGCCCAGCAGCACTATGAGAGCGCACAAAAGCTGCTGGGCAGCCTGAACGTGCGCTGCGCGCTGCTCACGGGCAGCATGAGCGTAAAGGAACATAAACAGGTTTTGGCGGAGCTTGCGGACGGCACAATACAGACGCTCTTCGGAACACATGCGCTGGTGAGCCCCAACGTGCAGTATAAAAACCTCGGCCTTGCCGTCACTGACGAGCAGCACCGTTTTGGCGTAAGGCAGCGAACTCGGCTGGGGGAGAAGGGCGACAACCCGAACGTGCTCGTCATGAGCGCAACGCCAATTCCGCGCACGATCGCGCTGATCCTGTACGGCGATCTGGACATCTCCATCATCGACGAGCTTCCGCCGGGGCGCATCCCGGTAAAGACCCGCCTGGTGCCCGAAAACAAGCGTTCCGATATGTACAAATTCATTCTGTCGGAGGCGGCAAAGGGGAGACAGGCCTACTTTGTTTGCCCCCTGGTAGAGGACAGTGAAGCCGTCGAGGCGGAGAGCGCTCAGCACCTCTACGAGGAAATGAAGAGCTCGGAGCTTGGCAGCCTCAGCATCGCCTTAGTCTACGGCAAACAGAACCCGGAAGTGAAGCAGCGCGCGCTCGATTCCTTCTATAGCGGCGAGACGCAGGTGCTGGTCTCTACCACGGTCATCGAAGTCGGCGTCAACGTGCCAAACGCCACCGTCATGGTGGTCGAAAACGCGGCGCGCTTCGGCCTAAGCCAGTTGCATCAGCTGCGGGGCAGGGTTGGACGCGGCACGGAAGAAGCCTGGTGCTTTCTCATGGCGAACGCCACCGAAAAGCTCAAAATCCTCACCAAAACGAATGACGGCTTTGAAATCGCCCAAAAGGATCTGGAGCTGCGCGGGCCGGGCGATCTGTTTGGAACCCGGCAGACCGGCGCCTTTGCGGGCATTGACGTGCGGGCGGCGGAGGACAGCCAGCTACTGCAGCTGACGAATGACTTGGCAAAGCAAATACAAAAGAGGGAAGATGTTCAGGCGCTTCAAATAAAAGAAAACGCGTCCAAGTGGCTCAGCGAAAGAACGAATGTGATCTTTGCCGCCAATTGAACGCGTATCGGCTTAGGTTTACTACTGTCAGATCGCTTATCCTATGTGCGCTTCGGTCAGCACGGGCAAGTGGTCGCTCGCGGTGGAGAAGAGCGTGCTGGCCTGCGTCGCGGTAAGGCCCCTGACAAAAATATAATCGATCGTCCCGTGCAGGTTGAGCGTGTGGTGCGTAAATTCCGGCACGGGCTTTATAGTATTGTATAGCTGCTGCTCAATTTCTACTATGAGCGCGTCGTTCGGCTCCATGTTGAGATCGCCCATAAAGACGAGGGGCAGCGTTTCTTTTGAAATGAGATCTTTAAGCAGCTTGACCGCGTTTTCGCGCTCGCCCTTCATAAGGCCAAAGTGGGTGCCGTAGACGGCCAGAGGGCCTTCCGGCGTCTCCACGCGGGCGCGGTAGATGACGCGGCTTTCATAATAGCCCTCTTCCCGCTGTTCCATGGGTACGTCCGGCACGGGGTGCACGGTGAAATCGCTGATGGGATATTTGGACAGGAGCGCGACACCGTATTCGCCGCTCGACATGGGAATAGCCTTAGCAAAGCGCGCTTCAAGCCCGGTTTGCTCGCTCAAATAGGCCGCCTGATCGACCTGACCGCTATCCTCGCAGTGGACGCGGATTTCGTTCAGTCCACATATGTCCGGCGCGGCGCGGCGGATCATTTCGGTAGTTCCGTCCAAATGCAGCTGACCCCAGGCATCCCGTCCGCTTTGGACGTTATAGGTCATGATTCTCATGGCAATTTCTCCAAAAATAAAAATATCCGCGGGCTCGGAACCGGCTGATCCGCGGCGCACGCCAAATTCCGCTTAATGCTGCTGCCTTCCGGCCCTGACATGGTTCACGGCATGACGCCGCACGGGGCTGGATCGTCATTACCCGTGGACTAAAATATTATATCATCAATGAATCACAAAAGCAATAGTTCGTCTGTAAAATCAGAAAAAATACGTAAAACTCCTCCCCATAAAAGAAAACCACCGCAGCGTTGCGCGGCGGCGGTGTGAACTATCGTTCCACAATATTCATTTCGAGTCCCTGAATGAACTCTTTAAAATTCTTTGCCAGGGGCAGTTCCATGTGTTCCTGCGCGTCCGCCCAGGTGATGCTGGGCTCGCCCAGCTCATCACAGGCACGGTAGTCCAAGAACACCAGCGCGCGCCCGGGCAGGGTGGTGTTACAAAGGGCGATGCCGATATTCGGATTGTGTCTGCGCGTCTCCACCAAAAACCGGCTGCCGAAGCTCCCGCACAGGGAGTAGGGCACGTCGCGCCCTATTCCCATAATGTCTGTAATGTAGACCGTGTCGGGACAGCCGCTCTTGGGGTGCGGCACTCGGTAGCGGCAGCGGTTCACCAGACCGCCGTTGTGCTTGCGCATAAGCTGAATGTAGCTAAGCGGCAGGATGTGCTCCAATTCCTTTTCGACTTCCTCGATCATCCTGGCCGTAAGGGGCGGGCAAACGTGCCTTTTCAGGGATTCCTCCGTGTCGTGCCAAAAGTCGCTCAGATCCAGGTCTGCGTCCAGCGCCTCATGGGTGCTGGACGCGATCTCGTCGGCTTCCAGGCTCGCGGCGGGCTGGGCCTGTACGGTCTCGTCTGCCTTGTGCTTGTCCCTTCTGAAAAACAGACCCATAGACGATCAGACCACCTTGACGCCGAGGAGCGCCGTTTCGCCGTTGATGTTGACTTCTTTGGCGTAGGCGCCTTCTTCGGGCGCAGAGGAAGCGGCATTCACGGCCAGCACGGCCTTCATGACGTCCGTCTTGCCGTTTTCGAGGATGGCGCTCAGCTTATCGCTGGTCTGCCAGGTAAGGCTTATGCGATCCGTCACCTCAAATCCGGCGTCCTTGCGCAGCGTCTGCACCTTGGAGATCACCTCGCGGATAAAGCCTTCGTTTATCAGCGCTTCGGTCAGGTTGGTATCCAGAACCACCGTGTAGCTCTGATCGCTCTGAGCAACAAAGCCTTCCTTCTGGGTGAGGGAAGTGAGTACGTCGTCCTTTTCAAGCTCAACTTCCGTGCCGTCCAGCGTGAAGTGCAGGGTCTCGCCGCGCTCGAATGCAGCCACCACCTCATTGCCGTCCATGGTCTTGAGGGTTTCACCGATCTTGCCCAACAGTTTACCATATTTCTTGCCCAGCGTTCTCATCTGGGGCTTTAGCTGATAGGTGGTAAAGGCGGTGGCATCACTTACGAACTCCACGCTCTTTACGTTCAGCTCACTCATGATCAGCTGCACGGGCTCGCCATCGACCGCTTCGCCCTTTA
>JAFPYA010000224.1 GCA_017412445.1 Clostridia bacterium | reverse complement strand
CGCTATGTGTCGCCGGGCTTTATAGAGATGCACTGCCACGGCGGCGGGGGCGCGGACTTTCTGGACGGCACGCCCGAAGCGTTCCTTACGGCAGGTGAATTGCACGCAAGGCACGGCGTGACCACCATAGTGCCCACCGCGACCTCGGGTGAAACCGGCGGCATATACGCGCTGCACGACGCTTGGGAAAGTGCCGTCAAGCGCAACAGGCGCGGCGCGGACATGCCCGGACTTCACCTTGAAGGGCCGTACTTTGCTGCAGGACAGGCCGGCGCGCAGGACCCCAGATACCTCAGAAGCCCCGACCCGAAGGAGTACAATGAGATACTCGACCGCTGCCCCGGCATACTGCGCTGGAGCGTAGCGCCCGAGCTGCCCGGCGCGCTCGAAATGGGCAGGGAGCTAAAAAGGCGCGGGATACTCGCCGCCATAGGCCACAGCGACGCGGAGTATTCCGATGTGGAAAAGGCGTGGGACGCGGGCTTCACCCACGTGACCCACCTCTATTCCGGCATGAGCATGCTGCACAGAAAGAACGCCTACAGGTATCTGGGCGTGGTGGAATCCGCGTTTCTGATAGACGACATGACCGTTGAAATAATCGCCGACGGCTGCCACCTGCCCGGCGAGCTTTTGCGCCTGATTTACAAAATCAAGGGCGCCGGCAAAATCGCGCTGATAACGGACTCCATGCGCGGCGCGGGCATGCCCGACGGGCCGAGCATGCTGGGGCACTTCAGGGACGGGCTGCCCGTAATCATAGAGGACGGCGTAGCCAAGCTCCCCGACCGCACCTCCTTTGCCGGAAGCGTCGCCACGTTCGACCGCCTTGTAAGAAACATGCTCACGCTTGCAAAAGTGCCGCTTACGAAGGTTATCGACATGGCCGCGCGCACGCCCGCTCGCATAATGGGCTTTAAGGACAGGGGCGAAATAAAGGCAGGTCTCAGAGCCGACCTTGCGCTGTTCGACGATGACATAAACGTATCGCAGGTGATAGTAAGCGGGAACACCGTATATTCCGAAGGAGACGATTTGAATGAACAGGCTTAATGTGGGCTTTGCCCGCGTGAACATCACTCCCGCTATGGGTACGCCTATAAGCGGCTACTACGTGGTGCGCCTTGCCGAAAGGGTGCTGGACGAGCTCGAGGCCACGGCCGTCGCATTTGAGCTTGGAGGCAAGCGGGCGCTGCTGATAAGCGCGGACATCTCCGGGCTGTTTTACGAGTTTTCAAAGCCCATATGCGAGCAGATCTCAAGGGTCACGGGCGTCGACGAGGAGGCGATATTCATAGTCGCCACCCACACGCATACGGGGCCGGAGGTGAACCTGAACCGCCGCATAGAGCCTGAAATACAGCAAAAATACTATTCATTTTTCACCTCAAGGCTGACCGACGCGGCCGTGTTCGCGCTTAAGGACCTCAAGCCCGCGCGCATGGCATACGCGGTGGGGCAGGCGCCGGGCATAGCGTTCGTGCGCCGCTACCGCATGAAGGACGGCTCCACGCGCACGAACCCCGGCGTAAACAACCCCGACACTGTTTCGCCCATAGGAACCGTGGACGAGCGCGTGGGCGTATTGCGCTTTGACCGCGAGGGCGGCGAAACCGTGGTGCTGTGCAACATAGGCATACACCCCGACACGGTGGGCGGCTGCTCCATAAGCGCGGACTGGCCGGGCTTTACGCGCCGCATACTTGAAAAGACGCTCGACAACACGCGCGCGCTTCTGTTAAACGGCGCCGAGGGCGACGTAAACCACGTCAACACCTCCCCCGCGCCCGGGCAGAACAACGACCTCACCATGGACTTTGACGACGTGATGCGCGGCTACGGCCACGCAAGGCACATGGGGCTGACCGTAGCGGGCGCGGTGATGCAGGTGTACTCAAAGGCGGCTTACGTGCCGGTCGACAGGCTCGAAGCGCGTAAAAGCATACTGCGCCATCCTGCGAACCTGCCCAGGCCAGAGGAGTTGCCGCTTGCCCACATGTACAACGACCTTCACAGGGCAGGGCGCGACAGCGAGATCCCCTTCGAGGGCATGGAGCTGACCACCGTGGTGGCCGAGGCCGAGCGCATGGTGGAGCTTGAGCACGGCCCCAAGGAATTCGAGCTTTGCATGGGCGCGCTGGCGATAGGCGATGCGGCGCTGGTGGGCATACCCGGCGAGCCGTTCACTCAGATAGGGCGTGAGCTCAAACAGGCGCCCGGCTGGCAGCTGGTGATGCCGCTGTGCTGCTGCAACGGCTACGAGGGTTATTTCCCCACCATGGACGCGTATCTTGAAGGCGGATATGAGGCGCGTTCCTCCATATTCCGCCCGGGCGTAGCCGAGGCCGTGATCAAAAGCGGCTTAAGGCTGCTTGAAGACATCAAAAAAGGAGTATAAGCCATGTGGAACGAAGCGCAGCTCGACGAAGCCCTGTCCGCCCCGGACAGCGGACTTATAAAGGATTTTAAGGCGCTTGACGGCGACATAATGATACTGGGCGCAGGCGGAAAGATAGGCCCCACGCTCGCGGCGATGGCTAAGAACGCCGTGGAGCAAAGCGGCTGCAAGCGCAGGGTGATTGCTGTGAGCCGCTTTAGCGACCCCTTCGCGGTGAAGCTGTTTGAAGCAAAGCAGATAGAGTGCATTCCCTGCGATCTGACAAATCCTGACGAGATAGCGCGCCTGCCGAAGGTGAAAAACATCATATACATGGCGGGGCGCAAATTCGGCACCTCCGGCGCGGAGTGCGAAACATGGGAAATGAACGCCGCCGTGCCCGCGTACGTGACAAGGCATTTTGAGGACGCGAGGTACGTGGTGTTTTCTACCAGCAACATCTACCCCTTCGCCGCCTGCGCCTCCGGCGGCAACACCGAGGACGTGCCGCCCTCGCCCATAGGAGAATACGCGATCTCCTGCCTCGGGCGCGAGCGCATATTTGAGTACGCCGCGAAGCATTTCGGCGCGAAGGTAGTGCAGTTCCGCCTTTCATACGCAATAGATTTGCGCTACGGCATACTTTACGACATCTGCAACTGGATAATGAACGGCAAAAGCGTGCCGCTCGCCGTGCCTGCGTTCAACTGCGTGTGGCAAAGGTACGTAAACGAGGTCGCGCTCAGAAGCCTGCTTATTGCGAGCGAAAACGTGGAGATACTCAACGTCACGGGCCCGGAGCTCGTGAGCGTGCGCTATGCCGCGACGCGCCTTGGTCAATTGCTGGGGCGCGAAGTGAAATTTGAGGGCGAGGAGGGCGAAAGGGGCATACTGTGCAACTCCTCCAGGTGCGTGCGCCTGTTCGGCTATCCCGACATGGGGCTCGAGGAAATGATGCAAAAGCAGGCCGAGTGGGTGCTGGGCGGCGGCAGGCAGCTGAACAAGCCCACCCATTTTGAAGAATCGAAGGGGAAATTCTGATGAGACAGGAAGCCGAAAAACTGCTTATGAGCGGCGCGTTTCTGCCCGCGATGCCGCTGGTGCTTGACGATAACCGCCACTTTGACGAGGCGGGTCAGCGCCGCCTGATACGCTATTACCTCGAGGCCGGCGTCGACGGGCTGGCGGCGGGCGTACACACCACGCAGTTTGCCATACGCGACCCGAAAATCAACCTGTTTGAACGGGTGCTCAAGGCATCCAAAGACGAAATGAATCTTTACACCGCCCGCACGGGAAAACCGCTGCTCGCGATCGCGGGCGTGTGCGGCGACACCGCGCAGGCCGTGAGCGAGGCCGAAAAGGCCGTGGATATGGGCTACGACGCGGTGCTGGTGAGCCCCGGCGGGCTTAAGGACAAAAGCGAGGGCGAGCTCATCGAGCGTGCCAAGGCGATAGCCGGGGTCAGCGACATAGTGGGCTTCTACTTGCAGGTGGCCGTGGGTGGGCGCGTGTTCTCGTACGACTACTGGCGGCAGATGTGCCTGATCCCGCGCCTGCGCGCTATAAAGGCCGCGCCGTTCAATCGCTACCTCACGGTGGACGTGGCGCGTGCCATCGCCTTTGCCGACCACGAAATCGCGCTGTACACAGGCAACGACGACTCCATCGTGCAGGATTTGCTGACCACCTACTCGTTTTATGACGGTGCAAAGACGCTCAGCGTCCGCGCGCGCGGCGGGCTGCTGGGGCACTGGTCGGCGTGGACGAAGACCGCGGTGGATCTGTTCCGCCGCATCAAAAGCATGCCTGAGGGCGCGCCCATCGACCCCGGGCTTCTGACCCTCGGCGCGCAGATAACCGACGCGAACTCGGCGTTTTTCGACAGCCGCAACGATTTTGCGGGCGTAATTGCGGGCATGCACGAGGTGCTCAGGCGTCAGGGACTGATGAAGGGCATATGGTGCCTGGACCCGAACGAGACGCTGGGCGCGGGACAGGCCGAGGAAATAGACCGCGTCTATGCGCAGTACCCCGATTTGAACGACGACGCATTTGTGAAAGCGTTCCTTGAGCGCGACCGCGCTTCTCACCCCGAAGCCTATTGAAGTATATCCGACGGGAAATGAACCTGAGACAGGAGAGTTTTTATGGCTGTGACCTTTGAAACGGATTATCCCTATCCCCCGCTGCCCGTGCCTGTGGTTAAGCCGGGCGAATTCGTGTTTGCCGCCATGTACTACGGGCACGGCCACCTTACCGGCATGTGCGGCGGCCTGATTCAGGCGGGCGCAACGCTCAAGTGGTTTTACGATCCCGACCCTGAAAAAGCGGTTGAGTTCAAAAAGGCCTTTCCTTTCGTGAGTATTGCGCGCAGCGAAGACGAGATACTCGGCGACCCCGAGGTGAAGCTCGTAGCCGCGGCGGCGGTCACAAGCGAAAGGGCGGACATAGGCATGCGCGCGATGCGCGCGGGCAAGGACTACTGGACCGACAAGGCGCCTTTGACCACGCTTAAGCAGCTTGAGGCCGTGCGGGCATGCCATAAGGAGACCGGGCGCTTTTACCTGTGCTACTTTTCCGAGAGGCTCAACACCGAAAGCGGCGTGTTTGCGGATTATCTGCTCAGGGAAAACCGCATAGGTCGCGTGCTGCACGTGGAAGGCTTTGGTCCCCATCGCCTCTCCCCTGCCACGCGCCCCGCGTGGTTTTTCGACCGCGTGCAAAGCGGCGGCATACTCACCGACATTGGCTCCCATCAGGTGGAGCAGTACCTGCACTACGCGGGCGAGGACGATGCCGAAATCGCCATGTCCCGCGTGGCGAATTACGCCAACCCCGACCATCCCGGCTTTGAGGATTTTGGCGACTGCATGATAAACGGCAAAAACGGCACAAGCTTCTATTTCCGCGTGGACTGGTTCACCCCCGACGGCCTGCGCGCCTTCGGCGACAGCCGCACCGTGATAGTGGGCACCGACGGCTTTATAGAGCTGAGAAAAACCGTGGACATAGGCCGCGCCGAGCACGTGCGGGACGTGGT
>JAFPYA010000223.1 GCA_017412445.1 Clostridia bacterium | reverse complement strand
GCCTTGAACGCGGCGAGAGTGAGGTTTAGTGCAGCGAGTATTTCGGCTTCATCCTCCACCTGCTCTCCCATGTACCAGCCGTCCTGCTCGCTGTCGTAAATTAGACGCGCCGCCGCTTCTATCGCCGCGCCCTGATCGGTGAGTATTATATCGAGTGTAAGCGGGTTATCCACGTCGTATAAATCCGCTATGTATTCGTCGTCGCTCAGTTGCGAGCACTCCGCGCTGTTTTCGAGAAAGGCCTTCAAAAGCGCCATGTCAGGCTGTAAAAGCATACAGACACCTCCGTTCATCTATAGTTTACTCCATATCGTTTACAAATGCAAGAAAATAATTAAATGTTACAGAATGATTGCGACATGCGAATTTTATATTTCGAATATATTGACTATTCAGCGGTTTCAAAGTATAATAAAGAGGCACACTTATACTTATTTGCATTGCAGGAGAACTGAAATGATAAAACGCGCATTTGCGCTGTGGCTGTGTCTGGCTTGTACGCTATTTGTAATAGCCTGTGCCGACACGACATATACTCTCAATGTGTCCGCTTCGAGCCTGAAGCTTGCCCCCGGCGACAGCCGCACTATCACATGGAGCGTAGAACCTGTGAACCTTGTGGAGCACAAGGTCACGTGGACGAGCGACAATCCTTACGTGGCCTCAGTAGACCAGAAGGGGCGTATCAGCGCCCACGCTGCGGGCTCGACATATATCAGGGCAACGCTTGAAACCGGCACTCAGCGCCGCATAACCGTGACTGTGACCGGCAATCCCGTGACTAAGCTCACGCTCGACGCCATAACGGTTGAGCTTGAGGTGGGCGAGACGGCTCAGCTCAATTACACCATGAACCCAGAGGCCGACGACAAGCGCGTAAAATGGACGAGCGACGATACGGGCGTTGCCACAGTCGACAACAGCGGCAAGGTCACGGCGGTGGGCGGAGGCGTAGCTACGGTAACGCTTATGTCTGTAAACGGCATGACCGCGACTACCGTAATATACGTGCCGACAGACGTGCTGAGCGTCAGGCTTTCGACGCATGAGATAGAAATAGGCGTAGGTCAGACAACTCAGATAAGCGCCGAGGCGCTGCCTGTGAATGCCCGCAACCGCGAAATCACCTTCGAGAGCAGCGATGTAACTGTGGCCGTAGTCACAAACGACGGCGCTGTCACGGGCATATCTGCGGGCGAATGCATGGTGCGCGCGGTGAGCACAAACGGCAAGCGCGACATCGCAAACGTCAAGGTTTCTATACTTCCCGACAGCATGAAAATAACCCCTGAGCGCCCTGTGCTTTCAAAGCAGAACCGCAGCCTGCAGCTTTATGTCGATATTCAGCCCTTGCAGGCGGCAGACTGCAAGCTGACCTGGACGAGCAGCGATGAAAGCGTGATAAAGGTCGATGCCGGCCTGATAACCGCGTACAACTACGGAAGTGCCATTATAAGCGCTGAAGCGCCAAACGGCGTCAGCGCCGAAATCACTGTATACGTGGGCGAAACGCCCGAGTCCGTGCGCTTCAACAACAGTATTTACCTTCTGCCGCTCTACGGCGAGGACGTCATCGCATATCCGGTTTTCAGCCCTTACGACAGCTACACGAGCGATTACGTTCTTTCGATAGAGGATGAAGGCGTGGCCACCGTAGACGAAAACGGCACGCTTCACGCGGTTGCGCCCGGCACCACAACGCTCACGCTTACAAGCGCGGAGGGGCTCAGCTGCACCGCCGAGGTCAGAACATACGAGGACATCAAAAACCTCTATACCACCGAAACGAAGCTTTCCCTCAGCCAATACGAGCTGCATCCGATAAGCTTCTATTCGGAAACTGGACGTAGCTTCACGGGTCAGGTCTCCGCGCGCGTGGACGATGAAAGCGTGTGCGTATATTCGGACGGCTACATTTACGCGCGCGCGCCGGGCAATACGCTGATTACGTTCTCAAATCCCGGCACCGCCGCCGCCTGCACGGTCAGCGTAACCGTAATCGAGGGCAGCTATAAGTCAAACAAGGTGATAGCACTCACGTTCGATAACGGCCCTGACGAATACACCAGCGACATACTGCGCGTGCTCGACAAATACAATGTGAACGCCACGTTCTTTCTGCTCGGCCTGAACATCGAGCGCAACCCCAATACGGCCGCGCTTTTCAGAAACACGACTCATGAGCTGGGCAACCATACATACGAAAACTCGTCCCTCGCGGCACAGAGTATAGCAAGCGCGGCAAACGCCCTCGAAAAAACCGACAGGCTGGCCGAGCGCTGCATAGGGCGCGAGCTCACATTGCTAAGGGCGCCCGACGCCCTGTTGCCGGAATCAATGCTCACTTCGCTTCTGGATACGCGCCGCTTTATAGGCCGCGGGTACGACGTGGGGGACGCGCTTGGCCAGCGCAGCGCGGATGAAATACGTGACCTTGCGCTTGAAAAGGCTTACAACACAAGCGTGCTTACGTTCCACGACAGCGGCAAAAACACAGCCGAGGCGCTGGATTTGCTAATACCGGAGCTTATAAAGCGCGGCTATCGCTTCGTCACCATTTCGGAGCTCATCGAATACACGGGCTCAGATACCGGAATATTCAGCACGGTGCCATGATAATCGTAAACAAAACCGCGCGTACGCTGCGCTTCGCACAAGACGGCGTCACGCTCTTTGAATGCCCCGTTATGCTGGGCGAAAACCCTGAAGGGCATAAGCTTCGCGAGGGCGACGGCAGAACGCCTGAAGGAACATACCGCGTCTGCACGGTGAACCGAAACAGCAAATTTCATATATCTCTCGGCATAAGCTATCCGAACAGGCTTGATGCCAAAGCCGCCTACAGGGACAAGCGCATAGGGCTTTATGACCTGTGCATGATAACGCTTGCGGACATTATGCACCTGCGTCCCAAGTGGACTAGCCCCTTAGGCGGCTTCATAATGCTTCACGGCGAAAGTCCGGAGGGCAAAACCGGCGACTGGACGAAGGGCTGCATCGCTGTCAGCAACGAATCCATTGAGCAGCTTGCAAGCCTTGTTAAGCCAGGCGAGCGCGTGGTTATAGAGCCGTAATTCTTTTTGCCGCAGCCGGAAAAATTTCACACAGCGCATTAAACCGATTGACCAAACGGGCGCTTATGCTTTATAATGTAGTGTATGAAACAGAGGTGAAAATATGCGCTTTGTGAAGATGCACGGCTGCGGCAACGATTATATATACGTCGATTGCTTTACTCAGGCCGCGCCCCAGAATCCGGGCGAGCTCTCTCAAAGGCTGTCCGCGCCACACACCGGCATAGGCTCGGACGGGCTTATTCTCATGTTGCCTTCGAATTCAGCCGATGCCCGCATGCGCATATTCAACAAGGATGCGTCAGAGGGCGACATGTGCGGCAATGGCATACGCTGCGTGGGCAAGTATCTCTATGACAGCGGCCTTGTCAGAAAGCAGGTCATGACGATTGAAACCCGCGGCGGCATAAAAACTCTTGAAATGCTGACCGAAGGCGACGTCGCAACAGGCGCGCGCGTCGACATGGGCGTGATGAGCTTTAATCCCGCAGAAATACCCGTGCGCTCCGCCTGCAACGAGGTGGATGTTCAATACAACGGCCGCTCGCTTCATTTTTTCTGCCTGAACGCGGGAAATCCGCACGCGGTGTGCTTTGATTATTATCCCGACGACGAGGAGTTTTATAAGGTCGGACCGCAGATGGAGAACCATCCTGTGTTTCCCGAGCGTGCCAACATATCTTTCGCAAAAACGGTAAACGCTTCGTTCATCAAAGCACGCATTTGGGAGCGGGGCAGCGGTGCTACAATGGCCTGCGGCAGTGGCGCCACGGCGACGCAGGTGGCGGCATATATGCTTGGCAAAACGAATAAAAAAGCAACCGTGGAGTTGCCCGGAGGCTGCATAGACGTCGAATACAATCCTGAGACCCGCCGTGCCTTTATGACCGGTCCCGCGGTAACGGTGTTTCGCGGTGAAATCGACATATAAACATAATTCATACACACGGCACACATAAAATTGGGAGGAACGCACACATGATAATGCATCAGCTGGACGCGCGAATTCGCAAGCTCAAGGAGGTCATCAGATCCTTTACCGTCAGGGCGCAGGCAGACGTCAGTGGCATAGAGATCGCGCCTCGCGGCACGAATGACTTTGTGCCCTTTATGAACGGCAGCTACTGGGCAGAGAAGGAGGGCGAAAACTGGTACGATTTCCGCTTCACCTGCACCGTGCCGGAGGGCTTCTACGGCCAGGTGCGCCTGTGTGAGGACACGGGCATCGACGGCTGGGAAGCCACCCTCAGCCAGATAGTGGTGTGGGTCAACGGCCGCATAGAGCAGGCGTTTGACACGCGCCATTTGAGCGTCGTACTGCAAAAGGAGGCTAAGCCCGGCGAGACCTTCGAGGTGTTTTTGCAGGCCTATCACAAGACGCAAAAAATGAACGCGGGGCTTGTTGTGCCGCGGATGAGGCTGTACCTTGCGGACTATATGGACGACGTACAGCAATTGTACTACGATATCTCCGTGCCGCATTCCGCCCTGCTTTTGGAGGATGCGGGCGACAGGGACAGGGAGCTCACGCTGCAAGTACTTTCGGACGCGGTGAACCTTCTCGATCTCAGGCGTCCGTATTCGCCCGAATTCCATGCCTCCATCGCGGAAGCCAGAAAATTCCTCAAGGAAAACTATTACGACAAAATCGAACAGATACCGCCGGAGGCCATCGCGGACTGCATCGGCCATACCCACATAGACGTCGCCTGGCACTGGGACATCTTCCAGACCCGCCACAAAGCCGTGCGCTCCTTCGCCACAATGCTAAAGCTCATGGAGCTTTATCCGGAATTCAAGTTTATGTCTTCTCAGGCGCAGCTCTACGAGTTTGTCAAGGAGGATCAGCCGGAGCTCTTTGAGCGCATTAAGCAGGCGGT
>JAFPYA010000222.1 GCA_017412445.1 Clostridia bacterium | reverse complement strand
GCTACGGCGGCGACATCACCCGCAAAAAGAAGCTGCTGGAAAAGCAGAAGGAGGGCAAAAAGCGCATGCGCCAGGTGGGCAGCGTGCAGGTGCCCAGCGAGGCCTTCATGGCCGTGCTCAAGATGGACACATGATTTCTCTCTACGTCCACCTGCCCTTCTGCCTCAAAAAGTGCGAATACTGCGACTTCGAGTCCCATCCCGGCAGGCTGATGGAGCTTGACGCCTACATAGACAGGGTGCTGGGCGAGGCGAGGCTTTCCCGCGCCGAGTACGGCAATGAAACGCTGTACAGCGCGTATTTCGGCGGCGGCACGCCCTCGCTGATGAGCCCGGAGCAGCTTAAAAGGCTGGCTGGCGGGTTGTTTGAAATCTTTCCGCCCGAAGAGAATGCCGAAATCACGCTCGAGGCCAACCCCGGCGCGGTAAGCGAGGCGCTGCTCAGGCAGGCGATAGCATCGGGCGTAAACCGCCTGTCGCTGGGTCTGCAGGCCGCGCAGGATCGCTTGCTCAAGCTCCTTGGCCGCGTGCATACGGCGCGCGAGGCGGCAGAGGCCGTGGATATGGCCAGAAGCAGCGGCTTTCAGAACATAAGCCTCGACACCATGCTCGCCCTGCCTTCCCAGACGGCGGACGAGCTTACCCGGACGCTCGAATACGCCGCCCGCCTCGGCGCGGAGCACATCTCCTGCTACAGCCTCATCCTGGAGGAGGGCACGCCGCTTTATAACAGGGTCAGGCGCGGAGAGCTTACGCTGCCTGACGAGGAAGAGGCGCGCTTTATGCAGCTTTCGGCGGCGGACACGCTGGAAAGCCTCGGCTACCACAGGTACGAAATCTCAAACTACGCCAAGCTCGGCAGGGAATCGAGGCACAACCTCGTGTACTGGACGGGCGGTGAATATCTGGGTCTGGGCGCGGCGGCGCACTCATACATGCGCGGCGAAAGGTTCTTAAACCCGAACCTCGACCGCTACATGGCGGGTCAGAGGCATCTGGAGAGGGAAAGCGTGGACGCGGCAGGCAGGCTCGAGGAGACACTGCTGCTTGAGACGCGGCTCACGCGCGGCATAGACTTGAATAAATTCGAGCGCGCATACGGCAGCGAGGCAAAGCAAAAGCTGCTCAGGCGCGCAAGGCCGTACGCTCAATACATAGTCGTTTCTAACGATTTTCTGCGCTTTAACGCCGAGGGGCTCATGGTGCACAGCGCTTTGGTGGCCGAGCTGGCTTCGGCGTTCTGAAAAATGTAAAAGAGGTAAACGCCATGAAGCTGTTATATCTGGGCACGGCGGCCGCGGAGGGCATCCCCGCGCTGTTCTGCCAATGCGAGTGCTGCAAAAGGGCGCGCGCCATGGGCCCAAGCGCCTACCGCACGAGGGCGGGCGCGCTGCTGGACGGAGTAATCAAGCTCGACTTCGGCCCGACTCCTACAAGCAGGAGCTGGACAGGGGCATAAATTACGCTTCCATCCACTCCGTGCTCATCACCCACACCCACACGGATCACTTCGTACCGGAGGAGCTGGCGTTAAGAAGCCGCGTGTTTGCCCACATCTACGACGACAAGCCGCTCATGACCGTCTACGGCAACGAGTGCGCGGGGGAGCTGCTAAAGGGCAAAACCGGCGAATGGCTGGCTTACAGCCGCCTGCATGCGTTTGAAACCGTGGACATAGAGGGCTATTCGGTAACGCCGCTTGAGGCCGTGCACAACGGCTCGGGCGACTTAAGCACCCATCAGGTGCTTCACGAGGGCAAGCCCTTCGGCCGCTTTGAGGAAGCGTTTGTGTATTACATCGAAAAAGACGGCAAGGCGCTTTTGTACGCCCACGACACCGACCGGCTCACGCCCCCGGACATGGAGTTTTTGAAGGGCAGGCGCCTTAGCCTCGTGAGCCTCGACTGCACAAACGGCATACTTGACGTAAACTACATAGGCCACATGGGCGCAAAGGACAACCTCGTCATGCGCGAGCGCCTTATTCAAAACGGCTCTGCGGACGAAAACACCGTTTTTGTCGCCAACCATTTCTCCCACAACGGCTTTCCGGGCGAGGAGGAATTGCAGGCGGCGCTGCCGGGCTTTATAATCGCCAAAGACGGCCTTGAGATAGAATTCTGAGGCCGAAGGGCGTGAATATTTTGCAAACGTATTGCTATTTTGCATAGAATTGGTTATAATACTACCAAATATCCAATAATGGGGGCGCGTGCATGGTTTGTGTGGATCAGCTTTCGGTGCTGCTTGAAAATCAAAAGGGCGCCCTGGCCGCGGTCTGCGAGATACTGGGTGAAGAGGGCTTCAACATCATGGCGCTGTCGCTGGCGGAGGTCGACAACTTCGGCGTGTGCCGCCTGATACTGCCAAACGTGGACAGAGCCGCCAAGCTTCTTAAATCGCGCGGCTACACCGCGAGGACCTCGCCCGTGCTCATAGCCGAGGTGCCCGACAGGCCCAGCGGCCTTGCCGAGGTGCTCAGCATCGTGCGCAGGGAGGACATTTCGCTCAAATATCTCTATTCCTTCGTGCGCTCAACCGGCATAAACGCGCTTTTGGTGTTCGACTTTCCGAACCTGCGCCGCGCGGCGGACGCGCTCGAGGACAAGGGCGTGCGCCTGCTCAGCCTCGAAGAGGTGCTTAACGGATGAAGCGGCTCGAGCTGGTGACCGACCTTGCGGTCATAAAGCAAAACGCCATCGAAATAAAACAGCGGATTCCCGACCCGAACGCAAGGCTTCTGTGCGTGGTGAAGGCGGACGCGTACGGCCACGGCGCGGTCAAAACGGCTCAGGCGCTCAGCGGCATCGCGGACGCGTTCGCGGTGGCTACGCCCCTTGAGGGAGCAGAATTGCGGGAAAGCGGCGTCAGGCAGCCCATAGTGGTACTGGGGCTGATGAGCGACCATGAAGACGCGGTTTTGTCCGTAAAATACGATCTGTGTCAGGCGGTCGACGACGCGCGGGACGTGTGCGCCCTTGACGAAGCCGCCTTAAAGCAGGGCACACGGGCCAAGCTGCACATAAAGATAGATACGGGCATGAGCCGCATAGGCGTGAGGGACTTTCCCGCGCTGAGCGCCCTGCTTGACGTGATAAAAACGCTCAAAAACGTGACCGTGGACGGCATGTTTACCCACTTTTGCGCGGCGGACGAGGACGAAGCGTTTACCCGGGAGCAAAAATCGCGCTTCGACAGGGCGATTGAAGCCGTAAGGCAGGCGGGCTTTGACCCCATCTGCCACGCCGCCGCCAGCACCGCCATGCTGAAAAAGGGCTATTCCTACGGCATGGTGCGCGCCGGCATAGCGCTCTACGGCACGGGCGTAAAGGAGCTCAGCGGCATTGTCCGCCCTGCGCAGACGCTTTTGAGCCACCCCGTGGCGATAAGGCGCGTGCTCAAGGGCGAAACCGTGGGCTACGGCAGAACGTTCACCGCCCAAAGGGACAGCCTCATCGCCACCGTGCCCTGCGGCTACGGCGACGGGTACCCGAGGATACTCAGCGGCAGGGCCGACGTGCTCATTCACGGATGCCGCGCGCCCCTTACGGGCAGGGTGTGCATGGACATGCTCATGGCGGACGTAACGGACATACCGGGCGCAGGCAGGGAGTCAGAGGTCGTGCTGCTCGGAAAACAGGGCAATGAAGCCATCACCCCCGACGAATTGGCCGAAAAGGCGGGCTCCATTCCCTACGAAATAATGCTGGGCTTTTCACAGAGAGTTTATAAAAGCTGGAAGAATACAGAGGTTTGATTTATGGGTACACTTGTTAGCAAGGGCTTAATGCTGCGCATAGTGATGATAATCATCTGCGCGCTGGTTTCCGGCATAAACAACATATACGTGGCCACGGCCATCACGTTTATACTGTTTGCGGGCTACGTCATATTCATGTACGCCGAGGGCGCACAGGTCGGCGAGGAGCAGTGCACCATGACCGACACGGTCAGGCGCATAAGGGATCAGGGCGGCACGCCCACCCAAAAGCAATTGGGCAAGTGCTTTGACCCCAAGCACGGCATTATCGCCTGCGCGATACTGGCCGCGCCGGGGCTGATTATTGCCGTACTCAACTTAATCACCGCCGATCCCGCTCAGGCGGCGCAGGGCGTAATAGGCGTGATTGCGCGCATATACTTCCTGCCCGAGGTATTTCTGACCCGAATCTGCACTGAGCTGGTAAAGACCGACATAAGCGGTTCCATCGCGGCGGCGGCGGTGCCTGTGAAGGCCATAAGCAAGGGCACGCTGGACGTTGAAAGCCTGATAAAGAACACCGCGGGGCTGAACGGCGCCTACACCGTAATGACGGACTACTCGCCCATAAAGATATTGAACATACTCTACGTGCCGATTTCGCTCATTCCGCCCGTAGCCATGCTGATAGGCTTCATGCGCGGCCCCAAGCTCAGAGCGAAGGTGCTTAACGACATGATGAGCGGCTCAAACAAAAAGCTGCGCCGCATGAAGAAGAAAAAGACCCTTCAGTCCAGGACGCAGAAGCCCGAAATCTGACAGATGCGCATAATTGGCGGCGAGGCCGGGGGACGGCGGCTGGTCGCGCCCGAGGGCAGCGACACGCGCCCCACGGCGGACAAGACGCGCGAGAGCCTGTTCAGCATACTGGTGCGCGATGTGCCGGGCGCAGACGTGCTGGATCTGTTCGGCGGCACGGGCGCGCTGGCGCTTGAGGCCATGAGCCGGGGCGCAAACAGCGCCGTGATAGCGGACGTGTCCGTAGCCGCGATGAAGTGCATAAACACAAACATAAAGGCCGTAATGGGCGACAGACCCGGCGTGCGCTTTATAAAGGCCGACTACCGTCAGGCGCTGTCGCTCCTCAGGGGCAGCAGCTTCGATCTCGTGTTTTTGGACCCGCCCTACAGGCTGAGCGAGGCCTACGCGTACAGCGCCGGCTTCCTTCACGAAAACGGCATGCTGGCTGAGGGCGCGGTGATAGTGGCCGAAAGGGACAAAAAAACCCTTATCGACTGGCCGCGGGGGCTCAAGCTCAGGGACACGCGCGTTTACCGCGACACGGCGATAGACTTTGTAATACCGGAGGACGAGGCATGAAGGCGATGTTTCCGGGCAGCTTCCACCCGCCTACGCTGGGGCATATGGACATAATCCGCCGCGCGGCGGGCATGTTTGAAAAGCTCTACGTGGCGATACTCATAAATCAGGAAAAGCAATACCTCATAAGCGCGGACGCGCGCAAGGCGATGTTTGAAAAGTGCCTTGGGGACCTGGACAACGTCGAGGTGGTCACGGGCACGGGGCTCACGGTGGATTTGGCAAGGCAGCTGGGCTGCGACTTTCTGGTGAGGGGCGTAAGGGACGCAAGCGACTACGCGTACGAGCTTAAGCTGGCCGACATAAACCGCACGCTCTCGGGCGTGGACACGCTGTTTTTGCCCGCCAGACCCGAAATCAGCTCGGTGGCGTCGAGCATAGTGATGGATATAGCCCGGCATGGCGGCGACATTAGCCCCTTTGTGCCGACGGAAATAAAGGACGATATATTATCAGCCATAAAATAAAGGAGTGTAAACCATGGCGGACTGGCTTAACGAGTACGAGCAGAAGGATGACGAGCAGGAGAACTGGGCGTCAGACGAGGCTGACGAGGAGATCGAGGCTCAGGAAAACGAATACGACGACGAAGGGCAGTACGAAAACGAGGACGTGGGATACGAGGACGCCGACGAGTACGTAGACGAGCAGTACGAGGACGAGCAGGGCGAAGAAGAGGAGCCCGATGACGCCCCGGCCGACTACGGCGACGAGGTGAACCCCGAGGAGGAGCCCGAGGACGACGAGGAGCCCGACGAGAGCGAATACATAATGACGCTTCTGGACTATCTCACCGAGGCGCTCAGCAAGCCTACGGGCGGCGGCGGCTTCATGTCCAAGCCCAAGGTGGACGTGGAGGGCTGCCTTGAGATAGTGGACAACATCCGCCAGAACATACCCGCGAGCCTCGAATACTGCGCGCGCACGGGCCGCGAAAAGGAGCGCATACTCGCAAACGCCGAGAAAATAGCCACCAACAAGGTGAACGCGGCGGTCAACCGCTCCAAGAAGATAAAGGAGGACGCGGACAAGTCCTCCGAGGAAATCATCGCCGAGGCCAGAGCCAAGGCCGAGCAGATAGTGACCGGCGCCAACGAGGAGGCGCGCGCCATAGTCGCCAAGGCCCGCAATCACGCCAAGAAGCTCATCAGCGAGGACGAGATAACCAAGCAGGCCAAGCGCGAGGCGGGCGAGCTGAGGAGCCGCAGCCGCAAGGAGGCCAACGAGACCCGCAGAAAGGCCGTGGAGGACTCCTGGCGCCTGCTGGACGCGCTGCAAAAGCAGGTGGACGGCATAGCCCTGAACGTGGAGCGCAGGAAGGACGAGCTGCTGCCGCCCGACGAGGACTGATGCAGGTCATTTAACCAACAATAAACAAAAATCCGTATTGACATATCGTGAGGGCAGGCATATAATTCCTCACAACGGCGACGACGAAGACGGCCGGCCGCAGACCTTACAGAGAGCCGATGGGCGGTGTGAATCGGCAGGCGAGCGATCAGAGGCCTATCACTTCCGAGCCGGATGGGTGAAGGCAGTAATCCATCCCGCAGGCGCAGCGTTATTTGAGCGCAGGGCTTGATTGAGCCCGATGAGCGGCGCTTTTAAGGCGCAAATTGAGTGGTACCACGGTGAAATACCGCCTCAAGGGAAACCTTGAGGCGTTTTTATTTTAATCAAACGCAAAGGAGAACACGGTTATGCAGCACACCCGCAGCGCGGCGAACGACAAGCTTTTCGAGGTCGCTTCCCGCATAAGAGAGCTCAGAGAGATCGCGGGCTATTCCGCCGAGGAAATGGCGCGCCGTACCGAGGTCAGCCTTGAAATGTACAAAATGTACGAGGACGGCGTGGCGGACTTTCCGTTCACCTTCATTCACAAGTGCGCCTTGGAGCTGGGCGTAGAGATTACCGATATAATGGAGGGCCGCAGCGCGCACCTCACGGGCTACACCGTTACCCGCGGGGGACAGGGACAGGTAACCGCCCGCGAGCCGGGGCTTGAAATCCGCTCGCTCGCGTCCATGTTCAAAAACAAGATCGCCGAGCCCTATTTTGTAAAATACGAGTACGTGCCCGAGCAGCAGACGCGCCCCATCCACTGCACGCGCCACTCCGGACAGGAGTTTGACTTTATCCTCTCCGGCAGCCTCAAGGTGCAGGTGGGGGACAACATAGAGGTGCTCCACGAGGGCGACAGCATATACTACGACTCCTCCAAGCCCCACGGCATGATCGCCGTGGACGGAAAGGACTGCCTGTTCTGCGCCGTGGTTCTGCCCGGCGAGGAAACCGCCGAGACGGACACCGTGCGCACCATCGCGGCGGCCAAGCGCACCGAAAACATGATTTACGACCGCTTCGTCTCCACGGAGGAGAACGAAAACGGGCTGGTGACGAAGATAGAGTATCACGACGAGGATCAGTTCAACTTTGCCTTCGACATCGTGGACGGGCTGGCCAAGGCCAGGCCGGACAAGCTGGCCATGGTGCACCTCGACCGCGACAAAAATGAAACGCGCTTCACATTCAAGCAGATTTCCAAGGAATCCAACCGCGTGGCCAACTACTTTAAGTCCGTCGGCATCAAAAAGGGCGACCGCGTGCTTTTGATTCTGCGCAGGCACTACCAGTTCTGGCTTGCGATGTGCGCGCTCAACAAGCTGGGCGCCATCGCGATTCCCGCCACCAACCAGCTGGTAGAGCACGACCTGACCTACCGCTTCAACGCCGCGGGCGTCAGCGCCGTCGTGTGCACGGCGCTGGGCGGCGTGAGCGATCAGGTGGAAAAGGCGCTGCCCGGCAGCCCCACGGTCAGGCACAAGTTTATAGTCGCGGGCGAAAAAGAGGGCTGGCGCGACTTCGACAGGGAATACAGGATGTTCTCCAGCGTATTTGAGCGCACCGAGGATTCCGCCAAGGGCGACGATCCCATGGTCATGCTCTTCACCAGCGGCACCACGGGCTATCCCAGAATAGCCACCCACTCCTGCAAGTATCCGCTGGGCCACTTCTGCACAGGCAAATACTGGCACTGCTCCACGCCCGACGGCCTGCACTTCACCATCTCCGATACCGGCTGGGGCAAGGCGCTCTGGGGCAAGCTCTACGGCCCGTGGATGGACGAATCCGCCACCTTTGTGTACGACTTCGACCGCTTCAGCGCTCAGGATCTGCTGCCGCTGTTTAAGCAGTACCACATCACCACCTTCTGCGCGCCGCCGACCATGTACCGCTTCATGATAAAAGAGGATTTGAGCAGGTACGACTTAAGCTCCATAGAGCACGCCACCATCGCCGGCGAGGCGCT
>JAFPYA010000022.1 GCA_017412445.1 Clostridia bacterium | reverse complement strand
CCATCAGCACGATGTGGTCGCTGATGGACATGGCCTCTTCCTGGTCGTGGGTGACGAAGATCGTGGTGACCTTGGTCTCCTGCTGGATGCGGCGGATTTCCTCGCGCATCTCCAGGCGCAGCCTGGCGTCGAGGTTACTGAGCGGCTCGTCGAGCAGCAATAGGCGCGGGCGCTTTACCAGCGCGCGGGCGATGGCCACGCGCTGCTGCTGGCCGCCGGAAAGCTGCTTGGGCTTGCGGTCGAGCATGGTGTCCACGTGCACGAGCTTGGCCATTTCCATGGCGCGCACCACGCGCTCCTCCTTGGGCACCTTCTGGATCTCCAGCGGGAAGCAGATGTTTTTGAGCACGCTCATGTGCGGATACAGCGCGTAGTTTTGGAATACGAGTCCGATTCCCCTCTCTTCCGGCGGAAGATTGGTCACGTCGTCGTTGTCAAACCAGATTTTGCCGCCGCTCACCGGCAGTATGCCAGCCAGCATGTTGAGGATCGTGCTTTTGCCGCAGCCCGAGGGGCCGAGCAGGCAGATCAGCTCGCCGTCTTCAAATTGCACGTTGAAATTGTTTACGGCGTGCATCGTTCCAAAGGTCTTTGTCAGGTTTTCGAATCTGACTTTCATGAGCATCCCTCCGAATATAATTAATCTGTGTGCGCTGCGCAGCTTCGGCTTAACGCCGGAGCTGCGCGCCGCACACAAAAGTGAAAGGGCTTACGCACTGTAAGCGCGTAAGCCCTCTACATCTTGATTAGTTCTGCAGAGCGGCGTTGCAGTTGGCAACACAGGCACTCCAGGCTTCGTCAACGCTTACACCGTTAAAGGCGACAGCGATGACTGCATCTCTGATCTCGTTGCGGACGGTGGAAGCACCGGTCACAGCGGGCAGAGAACCAGCGATATCCAGGTGGGCAGCCACGGCATTCAGAGACTGAACGGCGAGGGTGTCCTGAGAGACGTACTCTTTGTAAGCGTCGAGCTCCTGGGTCCAGGAATAGGGAGCCAGAGCGTTGACAGCCTGCACCCAGCCGAGGTTGACTTCGGCAGAGATGAAGTACTTAATGAACTCATAAGCGCCTTCAACGCGGGCGTCATCGTTGTAGTAGAACACGATGGGGCCACGGTTCCAGCTGGGGAACCAGGTCTGAGCGGGCATGGGCGCAACACCCAGTTCCTGACCTTCCGGCATGGTGATGTAGGGATAGCCGGCGCAGGAGCCAATGTAACCAGCCACGAGGCCGGAGGACATGTCGTTGGAGAAGTAATCGGAGGTGGGCTTGAGCATGAACAGGCCTTCGGTCTGCATGTCGGCCAGCCACTGTACGCGGGCCTTCATGGAGTCGGTGTCGAAGCCGACGGTCTTCTCGTCTACGTTGATGTAGGTGCTGTCAGGATCTTCCATGATGAAGCCCTGGAGGCAGTCGGTGAGGCTGTCAAAGCCCAGGCCGGCGATGCCCTTCTGCTCCTTGATGGTACGGCAGTTGGCTTCCATCTCTTCCCAAGTGGTGGGAACAGTGAGATTCAGCTCGTCGTACAGGGTCTTGTTGTAGAAGAAGATGGGGCCGGTGGTGTAGGCGGGCAGATAGTGGATGTTCTTGTCCGCAAAGCCCTTGACCTCGCCCTGCATGATGCCTTCGGCAAGGCTCTCGTCGAACGCGTCGGCGAACTCGTCGTCAGCGTAGATGTATTTGCTCAGGTTGGCTACGAGGCCGTCATTGACGTACTCAGCAGCTTCGGAAGCGTAGTTGAAGATGATGTCCGGGCCAATGCCGCTGCGAACGGAGCTCTTTACGTTGTCGGTGAAGCCGGCGTAAGCCTGGGAGATCACCTGAACATCGTACTTATCCTGGGAAGCGGTGAAATCGGCAGCTGCCTTCTCGAGGTAGGCCTGCTGATCCTTGGTGAAGGTGTGCCAGATGGTGACAACGGTCTTGCTGTTCTCGGCAAAAGCAGCCATGGAGAACACGAAAACCAGAGCCAGAACGATGGCAAGAATTTTCTTCATGAGAAATACCCTCCTGATGAATTTCGGATTTTCATCCGCTGAGTGTATTGTAGAACATTTTTTGTTTTTATACAAGGTTTATTCGGATTATTTTTGTTAATTATCGTGAAGCTGTTGCAGCTTGTTGTATTCTGACTTCATGTGTCGCTCTGTACTGCCTTATTTTTAAGGGATTGCGACGGGCGTATGTTTTAATCTGTTGTAATCTGTTTTATGCTGATGTCGATACTTTTAGCCTGTCGGTCGATACTTTTGTCGATACTTTTTGGGCTGTCTACTTGCCTGACACCTTGAGTGCGTCCCGGACAAGCTGCCCTGCGCGTCTGATGGACTCTTCATTTGAATGGACGTACATGTCTAGCGTTGTGCTTACGCGCTTGTGTCCAAGCCTCTGAGATACTGAGGCGACGTCTGCGCCTTCGATAATGGCGACGCTTGCGGACGTGTGTCGGAGCTTGTGAGGGTGAAAATCGTCAATGCCGTAACGCTTGCCGAAGCGCTTAAAATACTTCGACGGGGCGCCTGTACTCATGGGGCTTGATTCACCTTCACGAGTGAATACCCACTGACTTATGCAGCTATTAGATTGCTGAATTCTGAGCTTTTGAAGCAGGGCAAGCGTATCGTCGCCAATATCAACTATTCGGCTTGCGCCAGTCTTAGGCGTTGTGGCATAAATACCCTTATCCCCTGTATATTGCAGATTGCGTTTGATGGTGATCCGCTTATTCTGCCAATCAATATCCGACCACTGCAAGCCGCCCAGTTCGCCGCGCCTTGCCCCTGTATCGGCGGCAAGATAAAGATATGCCCTCCATTGAAGCGGCTCTTTATCGGCGCAAGAGAGGATATAACGGAGTTCGTCAACGGTGAAGGCGTCCGCGCTGTCACTGCCAACGTTGGCGTCTTTGCTCTGTTTAGGGCGCTGCACTTTATCCATAGGATTCGCTTTGATACTGTCATCAAGATAAGCCATTGAGAATATGCCACTTAGGACGGTGTATAACACGAGCTGAGACCCGAACGAATAGTGCTTGCTTTTATAGTCTGATAGCAGCTTTTTAAGCATAGCGGGCGTTATATCCGCAAGCAGCATATCCCCAAGCGCGGGCAAAATGTGCAGATCAAGCATGCCCTGATATGAAGAACGTGTAGTCTCTGCAACCATTGTTACTTTTGAGGGCATGAAGACACCTTCGGCGTATTGGCGGACTGTCTTTAGCTTTGCAGCTTCGCGTCGGGCTTCCGCTTCGATCTCCCTTTGTTCTGAGCGGGTGAGCACCTTGCCGGAGGTGCATTGCAGTTCAAATTCGACTGCGACCTTGTTTAGTTCCCTATCAATGGCACGTTTGCTCCATCCCTCCGGGATGTACCATCGTGTCGTGTACGGGCTTTTACCGCGTCCGCGGCTGACGGCGATTTTGTAAAACCGTTTGCCGTCTTTTGTTGTCATGAGTGTTGTCGATGCCATATATTAGTCCCCCTTTTTAAATTTGTCTATGTCTTCTCTGTTGTTTTATCCATAGAGTGAACGCCCCATCTAAAGAATTTTAGCGCGTTGTTGTAGGTCAAAAGGTCGTCCAGATTATCCTTACAAGCATTATAGTTTCTGATAAGCATCTGAACACTGTCACTTATCTGACAGGCAAGGAACGCTTTGCCCAGCTCGTCTATGTTGTCGATCTGCTTGCCATTCCTCTTGCTATGGTTATTGATCCGCTCCACGGTTAGGTCTATAAGCTGCTCAATGGTCGCGGTGTAGTCGTCCACGTTGCGCCAATAGGCGTCACGCTGAGCCTGCTTGTGGGCTTCCAGGTCGGCGTGTGTCATATAGTCGTCATAGCCCATCAGCCACTCAAAACGGTATTCGGGATAATATCTTATGATAAGCTTTGCCGTCGCTTCGGTAAGGGCGTTGTGTCCGTTCAGTATCCCGCTGATTGCTTGCTGCGACAGTTGCGTGCCGTCCGGGAACTTGCCGAATTCGCGCTGTGTCTTGCCTTCCTGCTTTATCATGCTCTTAAGCCGTTCAGCGCGAAGATTGTCAACTG
>JAFPYA010000221.1 GCA_017412445.1 Clostridia bacterium | reverse complement strand
TACGCGCCCTGCATCAACCACGGCATCAAGATGAACAACGCTCAGGCGGAAATCAAGAAGGCCGTGCAGGCGGGCTATTGGCAACTCTACCGCTACAATCCCGACAATGAGAACCCCATGACCGTGGACAGCAAAGCGCCCACCGCCAGCTATCAGGACTTCATCAAGGGCGAGAACCGCTACGCCAGCCTCATGCGCCAGTTCCCCGCTGAGGCCGAAAAGCTCTTCACCGCCGCCGAAGAGGATGCCGCCAAGCGCCTCGAAAGCTACAAGAAGCTGGCCGGACAGGAATAAGCCGAAAACAAACTATAAACCCAAACCTATCTGCGGAGCCGCGCTTAAACGCGGCTCCGTTTTCATTTCCACACCCCTTGTCAAAATCTGTCGGATTGAAAATTCAAAATCTGTCGGATTGCGCGTTCGGGTGTGCGCATAAAGCAGGCGGAAAAACGCCAGCTGAGCGAGCCGCCTCTTATTTGTGCGCTGCCCGGTGCAGCGAGTGATAAGCTGTTTGCTCAAGTGAAAAACTGCCCTGTCGCCTCATCCGATTTTTTGCAAAACGCTTGTATCCGGGGGATAAAACTGTTATAATACACGCGATGTATCACTGAAAGCGGGCTGCCTGGCGACGCTTGTGTTTTGGGAGGGCGCTTACAAGGCTGAGGGGGAAGCGATATGGCCATAAGGAGAGTACTTTCTTTGGGCAGGGGCAACGGCTCCTCGCGCAACAGCGAGGGCGCGTTTTTGCGTTTGAAGGACGGCGGTATTATGTTTGCCTACTGCCGCTTTACCGACGAGACGGGGCATGACGACGGCGATTGCGATTTGTACAGGCTGGTCTCCTTCGACGGGGGCGAAAGCTGGTCGGAGCCGGAACTTTTGATTCCGGCGAGCAAATACGGCGTAAAAAACATAATGAGTGTGTCGCTTCTGCGCATGAAGAGCGGCGATTTGGGCGTTTTCTTCCTTATAAAAAATAACGACGGCACCAGCACTGTGATGCTCTCGCTGTCCCGCGACGAGGGAAAGAGCTTCTACCGCGATATTCCCTGCACGCTTTCTGACCGGAAGGCCTATTACGTGGTGAACAACGACCGCGTGGAGCGCCTGAAAAGCGGCAGGCTGATTATCCCCCTTGCGTACCACCGGAGCGGCTTCAACGGCCACGGGCGCGACTATACCGACTGGCGCAGCATCTGCGCTTTTCTCCTCTCCGACGACGAGGGCGAGAGCTGGCGCGAGGCCGCCGACCTCGTATATCCGCCGTTTCAGAACGCAGGGGCGGGACTGCAGGAGCCGGGCGTGATAGAGATGGGAAACCGCCTGTTTATGTACGCGCGCACGGAAAAATACTGCCAGTACGGCTCCTATTCCTTCGACGGGGGAGAGCACTGGACGGGCGCGTTCCCGACAGTCTTTTCATCGCCGTGCAGCCCCATGAAGATAGCCCGCGACCCGTTTTCGGGCGCGCTCGTGGCGGTTTGGAACCCGATTCCCAACTATCTGGGACGCAGGATCATACCTGAAAACGGCGGGCGCACGCCGCTGTGCTACGCCGTGAGCCGCGACGATGGGATGAGCTGGAGCGACATCACCCTTATCGAGGACGACCCGCTCAGCGGCTATTGTTACCCGGCGCTGTTCTTCGCTGGGGAGGGCAGACTGCTGGTGTCCTACTGCGCGGGCGGTCAGGGCGACGGCCACTGCCTTACGCGCACCAACATAAGCGCGATAGATCTGTACTGAAGCGCGCGGCGCTTCCGATAAACAGCACAAACTTCTGCCTGCGAGGAAAGCGACATGACCCTTAAAAACGGACACAAATTAAGAATCAGCTTCAATTCTCCCGTGGTGCTGGGCTTTGCGGCGATATGCCTGATAAGCCAGCTTTTGAAGCTCGTATTGACCGACCGCACGTATCAGTACATATTCTCGGTCTACCGCGCGCGCTTTGACGCAATGACCGTGGTGCGCCTGTTTACGCACGTGTTCGGCCACTCGGGCTGGGAGCACTTTTTGGGCAACATGATGTATTTTCTGATACTGGGGCCCATGCTGGAAGAAAAATACGGCTCGAAGCGCCTGATAATAATTATCGCCATCGTAGCCGCAGTGACCGGCCTGTTCAACATAATCATATTCAGCAATACCGCCGTGTTGGGCGCAAGCGGCGTGGTGTTCGCCTTTATCCTCCTGTCCTCCATCACCCGCAGGGACACGGGCGCGATTCCCCTCACCTTCATACTCGTCGCGGTGCTCTACATTGGCCAGCAGCTTTTGCAGATATTCAAAAACGACGAGATAAGCCAATTGAGCCACATAGTGGGCGGCGCCGTAGGCACGGTTATCGGCTTCATATTAAACGCGCGTCCCGCGGGCGCGGGGCGGCTGAGCAAATAAGCCGCGCCTTGCAAAACCTGCTGTGCGCTTAAGCGGCCCGGCTTTGAAATTTTTAAAACCCGGATATGCAAAACCAACGTTAATTTTTTGTGCGACAGGCTGATTTTGCCTGTCGTTTTAACGCGCTAATGCCGTTTTTGCTTGACAACACCGCTTTAACGTGTTAAAATACATTATCACGGAAAGCTTTTAAAAGCTGACGGAAAATAATTTAGGAGGAACCTCAGATGAAGAAAGTTGTTTCTACCATTCTGGCTGTGCTGATGGTGCTTTCTTCCGTGGCCGCTCTGGCCGAGGGCTTTACCCCCGCCGAATCCTATGATCCCGGCGAGAGAAGCATCAAC
>JAFPYA010000220.1 GCA_017412445.1 Clostridia bacterium | reverse complement strand
CTGCTCGGTGCCGCCCTCTTTGGCCACCTTCCAGATCATAGCGTCGGTGATGAGGTCGCCCATGTTGGTCTCCTCGGTGCGGTTGCCGGGAGCCTTTTCGCCGTTAAGGTTGACGTTGCTCACGGCAAACACCTGACCGTAGAGCGCGTCTACATCGGCCTCGATGCCCTGAGCCACGGCCAGCACGTCGGTGTCCTGACCCATGGTCTCGGTGGAGAGCAGATAGTGATCCTCGATGGACTTGGTCTCGTTGTCGATCACGATTACGCCCACGTAAGCAAACTTGGTGCCGGTGGACTGAATGGGTTCGCCGTTTTCGGCTTCGGTCATAACGGTGTGGCTGTGACCGTCGAGGAGCAGGTCAGCACCGGTGACCTTGGCGAAGAAGTCGATGGAGCGATAGCCGTTGGCGGCAGATTCCTCGTCGACGCCAAGATGGGTAATGCCGATCACGAGGTCTGCGCCCTGATTCTTGACTTCGTCTATGGCCGCCTGACCGGTGGTGTAGAGGTCGTCAAAGGTGGTAAAGCTTATCTCGGTGATGAGGCCGGGGTTAACCTTGGTGGCGGTTTCGGGGGTCTCCATGCCGAAGAAGCCCAGCTTCAGGCCGCTGTTCGTGGTGTAGACGCAGCCCGCGGGCAGTATGCTCTCGCCGGTTTCGTCCAGTATAACGTTGGCGCAAATGGTGACAAATTCAGCGCTTTCGAGGTTGGACATGAGCTGAGCGTAGCCGTAGTCAAACTCGTGGTTGCCGAGCGTGACGATGTCGTAGCCGGCCGCGTTCATCATGGTGATGGCGCTGGCGCCCTTGGAGCTGCTCACATAGGTGGTGCCCTGGCTGAAGTCGCCGGCGTCTACAAGTATGACCTCGGCGCCCTTGGCCTCGTAATCCTGCTTAAGGTACGCGATGTAGGCATAGCCTTCCAATTCGCCGTGTACGTCGTTAGAGTGGAGTATAACGGTCTTGCCGGTGTAATCGTCAAGCGGTGCACCGGTGACGGCGGCGGGAGTTTCCTCTCCTTCGCCCAGAGCGACTGCGCCAAGGCTCAGAACCATTACGAGGCTCAGAACCAGCGCGAGGAGCTTGCTCGTCTTTTTGATACTGTGTCCCTCCATAAATCTGTAGGAGTTTGCTCCTGAAAATATCATACGCCATTTACGCTTTAAATGCAAGAACTATTGTATTAAACTTGCACACAGCGATACAACTATTTTTGCTTCCGCGGTTGTAATTTGAGCGGGTTTAGTGTATAATCGGAGCAAATACGGCGTATGAGGGCGGTATGAAGGAGCTTCTGCTTGTAATAAATGTAACCTGCCGCGAGGCGCAACAGGTGAAGGGCAAAAACACGCGCGTAGTGATGATACCCTTTGAGGCGGAGGCGATTGGCCCCGCCTTCAGGGGGCATAGCGTGGGCATGGGCGTCGACACGCAGACGATCACAAGTGACGGGGCGTTCACGCTGTCTGCAAGATACATGCTTGAAGGCACTGACGCGCACGGCAACCCCTGCCGACTGTTCATAGAGAACAACGGCTCGTGGGAGAAGGGCTTCAGGCCCTTGCTTGTCAGCGACAGCCCCGAGCTTTGCCGCCTCGAAGACGAAGCGCTTTCAGCCGAGGTGGAAGGCCGCGAAGGCGGCGTAAAAATTACCATATATAAAGGCGGATAGGAGGCGGCACATGAAGAAATATCTGCTTGAAGTTTGCTGCGGTTCGGTTGAGGACGTGCTTGAGGCCGAGAGAGGCGGAGCGGACAGGGTGGAGCTCAACAGCTGCCTGTTCCATGGAGGGCTTACCCCCTCGATAGGCGAGCTCATTACGGCAAAAAAGTTGAGCAGTCTGCCGATAATGACGATGGTGCGCCCCCGTCAGGGCGGCTTTTGCTACACGAAGGCCGAGTACATGACCGCGCTGAGCGACGCTGAGAAGCTGCTTGAAAACGGCACGGACGGCCTCGTGTTCGGCTTTCTGAAGGAGGACGGCTCCCTCGACAGGGAACGCACGAAGGAGCTTTGCCGTCTGGCAGCAGGCAAGACGAAGGTGTTTCACCGCGCGATAGACGTGGCGGACGACTGGAAAAGGATGCTGGGCGAGCTCATCGACATAGGCGTCGACCGCGTGCTCACCAGCGGACTTGCCCCGGACGTGTACTACGGCACTGATGTGATAAGAGAGATGGTGGAGTTTGCCGCCGGCCGCATACAGATACTGCCGGGCGCGGGCGTGAACCTCAAAAACGTGGACAAAATCATGGAATTGACCGGCTGCAATCAGGTGCACGTGGCGAGGTTCAAGTCGCTTATCGATCCATCCACCGCCAACAACCGCGACATATTCTACGGCGGCGCGCTCTATCCGCCCGAGGACAGGTACGACGTGATAGACGGCGACTACATCTCGCGCATCAGGGAGCATCTGTAAAAACAGCGGAAGCAGGGAAAAGACATGATCAAAACCGTTCGCATAAACACTATAGAAGAGCTGATGGCGATGATTGCGGATCAGACGCGCGACGAGAAGATAAACCGCCTGCGCAGCGATTACTATTATCGCGGACAAAGGAACGTGGCCTACAGGATGACCACGAGCCTCAACCGCAACTGCGGCGCCATGCACAGGGAGCTTGAAAGCTCCATACTGCGCTATTTCACCAAGTACGCCTCAATCGAGGACCCCACGCTCAAGGAGTCGGTATGGAAGCAGATGATAGTGGGGCAGCACTACGGCCTGCCCACGCGCCTGCTGGACTGGACGCGCTCTCCGCTCGTGGCGCTGCACTTCGCGGTGGAGGAGACGAGCCTGAGCAAAATGGACAAGCGCGACTGCGTGGTGTGGCGCATGAACGTAAAGGATTTAAACCGAAACCTGCCCCCGAAATATAAAAAGGCGCTCGAAGAAAGGCGCACCTCCACGTTTTCGGTGGATTTGCTGCACTCCGTGGCGCACAGCCTCGAGCAGTACGACGAGGACATGGGCGACAACACGATGGTGTGCATAGAGCCTCCGTCCATCTCTCAGAGGATAATAAACCAGTATTCGTTCTTCTCGGTGATACCCTCGAGCATCACCAACATCGAAAAGTTTTTTGACGAGCACACAGAGGAAACCGTGCGCTTTGTGATAAACAAGGACATACGCT
>JAFPYA010000219.1 GCA_017412445.1 Clostridia bacterium | reverse complement strand
ATGGCATCGTTTGAGTCCACGTCGAGAAACACGGCTTCCAGCTCCTGTTCACGGGGCGTGCTGTCGCCTGTTACGGTCACAAGGCAGGCGGCGGTTAAGCCGTTTGAGCTTGTGGCGACAATCGCGGTGGTGCCAAAGCCTGCGCCGGTCACCCTGCCGCTTTCGCGGTCTACCGCAGCTATATCCTCGTCAAGCGAGGCGTATGTGACCTTCGCGTATGTGTCCTTGGAAAACGTGCAGTACAATTCGGCGTTTTCTCCCGTCTTAAGCTCCGCGTACTTTATGCCCATCTCCATATAGGTGGGGAGCTTGGGAACGGTGATTGTCACGCTGTCGCTCAACCCATTGTCGGCAGTCGCGCTTATTACGGCGCTGCCGTACGTCAAGGCCGTGAGCCTCCCCTCCGCGTCCACGCTCACGCAGCCTGGGTTTGACGACTTCCAGGTGAGGTGGTCAAGCGCGCCCTCAGGCAGCACCGTTGCCTCGCATCTGAACGTCTCGCTAATGTACATTTTTACTGACGGCACGTCTATACTGACCGAGGTCGGCATGGGCAGCACGAAAAACTCCTGCTCTGCGTAAAGCTCGGTTTCAAGCGCGTGCAGGCGCACCCTGCCGGTGCCGCCCTTGAGCGCCTGCCACCTGCCGCTCGAGTCGACCTGTATCACGTCCGGGGTCAGGCTCTCGTATTCAAAAAACGCAAACGTGCCCCCGGGCAGGGGCTTGGGAATCGTGCCCGTGAGCCCCTCGGCGGTGTCTATCGGTGTGGTTTCGGTAAGGTGTTCGGGCAAGGGCAACACGTACACGCGTATTGTTTCACTTACGCCGCTTTCGCACATAGCGGTAATCGTAAGACTGCCAATTCCCTTTCCGGTCACCTGCAGTGTGCCCTCGTCAAAGGCTATCGCGTCCGTGTCGCCCTCAAGTTCAAAGCTCACCCTTCCGTAGCTGTACTGCGGCAAGAGCGTATATGAGAGAAAACGGCTTTCGCCGAGCCCCATATGTATATCGGTCTCGGCGAACACGATTTGAGCGGGCTTGTCCCTCACCTTGATTTCGTATTTCACGCTCAGCCCGTTGTAAGTGCGCATGTATACCATGCCGCTGCCCGTGACCCGCGCGTATATCATTCCGTCCGGGGTCATGCTTATCGCCTCGCCAGTCGTGCGCACCTCTATGTCGCCCGCCCATTCGCCCTCGGCGATTATGGCATTTTGCGGCTTCATGTACGAGCCCTGCATCATCTGCACGCTCTTATCAGTCACGCTTATGGACGAAGGCGCTTTCAATACGGTCAATTCAAGCGTGTAGACAATCTCGCCGTCCACTACGCCCGTCAGCGTGCACACGCCGGGTGTGACCGCGCTGATCCTGCCGCTTACGGCGTCCACCCTGGCCACCGACGGGTCGTCCGATGAGTAGGACACTCCCTTTACGCCCGCGTCGGCGAACACGTTTATCTGCCCCACGCCCATGGTTTTTTCCTCTCCGATGGCGACAGTCAAAAGCAGCATAAACGTCAAGACGGCTGTAAGCAACAGAATTTTGCGCATAAGTTTCCCCTTTTATCGTATTATTTGTTTGTATCTCAGTCCCTGCCCAGCATAGCGGCGCCGATGATGCCCGCGTCGTTGCCGAGCGTGGCGAGCTCGACGGTGGCGAAGGGCATGGTCTTGTAGAACACCATCTCAGGCAGCTTCGCCCTGACGGCGTTGAGCAAAAAGTCGCCCGCCAGCGATACGCCGCCGCCCAGCACTATCATTTCGGGGTCTATAAAGTTGATTATGCCCACCAGCCCCACGCAGATGTTGTATACATATTCGTCAAACACCTTCAGCGCGTCGGGGTCGCCCGCCTTGGCCGCGTCTATGACCGTTCGGGCGGTGATCTCGGCGGTGTCGCCCTTGACCGAGGTCATTATGAGGCTTTTGGGATTCTTCTTTGCCGCTTCGGTGCCCATGCGGATAAGCGCGGTCGCGCTGGAATAGCGCTCCCAGCAGCCCCTGTTGCCGCAGGTGCACTGCTCTCCGCCGGCCACAGTTATCATGTGACCCAGCTCGCTGCCCACGCCATGGCTGCCGGAATATATCCTGCCGCCCAGCACTATGCCGCCGCCTACGCCCGTGCCCAGCGTCAGAAATACGCTGTTCTTTACGCCTGCGCTCACGCCCGCCACGCTCTCGGCGAGCCCTGCGACGGTCGCGTCGTTCTCGATGAATATGGGCTTGTCAATCGTCTCACGCATCCACTCGATTACGGGTACGTCGTGCCAGAACAGATTGGTGCAGAAGGGCACGTGCCCCGTCCTCGGGTCGAGTATGCCGGGCAGGCCTATGCCCACGGCCTTCACCTTGTCAAGGCTCACGCCGCCCATTTCAATGACCTTGAGGCTGAGCCTCGCCATGTCGTCCACTACGGGCTTTGCGCCGCGCTCCACCTTTGTGGGGCAGGTCGCCTTTTGAAGTATGCGGCCGCCCTCATCCACCAGACCCGCCTTTATGCTTGTGCCGCCGAGATCTATGCCCACGTAATACATTTCAGCTTACCTCCGTTTGAATATATCTTATTAATATTACAGATTTTCTTCTTCGTGACTGCTTTGCATCGCCTGCTGGCGTTTGAACAGCTCCTCCGCCGCGCTGTAGCCCATTTGCTTGAGCCTTAAATTTCTCGCGGCAACCTCGAGGACTATGGCGATATTGCGCCCGGGGTGTATGGGCAAAAGCAGGTAGGGCACCTGCACGCCAAGTATCGTGGTGCTCTGGCTGCCCAGTCCCAGCCTGTCGTATGAGTGGCCCTCCTGCCAGAGCTCCATGTGCACTACTAGGTCTATGCTCTTGCTCTTTATCACCGAGGCCACGCCGTACATAGTGTACACGTCGATTATGCCTATGCCGCGTATTTCCATCAGGTGGCGTATGTTTTCGGGGGCGGTGCCCGTGAGCCGCGTTTCGGAAAGCCGCCTGACCTCCACCACGTCGTCCGCCACAAGCCTGTGACCGCGCTTGACGAGCTCCAGCGCGCTTTCGCTCTTGCCTACGCCGCTGTTGCCGGTTATGAGCAGTCCCACGCCGTACACATCCACCAGCACGCCGTGAATAGTGCGCATGGGCGCGAGCGCCGAGTTGAGGTAGTTGATTATGTCCATCTCAAGCTGCACGGTGTTTACGGCGGTGCGGTATATGGGTATGCCGCGCTTTCGCGCACACTCGAGCATGGGAAGGGGTATCGGCAGGTCGCGGCAGACGATCACGCAGGGCAGCTTAAAGTTGAAGAAGGTGTTGAGGCGGGCGTTTAGCGTCTCCTCGTCCAACGTGTTCAGATACGCCATCTCCACCTTGCCGAACAGCTGTGGGCGCTCGTAGGCGAAATAGTCCCAGTAGCCCGTGAGCTGCAGGCCGGGGCGGCAGGTGTCCGAGCCCTCGATGGGCAATTTGCCCGTTGGAGACGGTACCACAGTAATCAGGTGCAGTGCCTCCACGAGATCCTTTTCGTATATCATGCGTTCCCCTCCCGCTCGGCTTTCAGTTCATTTTCGAGCACTCTCGCCACGCCAAGATCGCTGTTTGACGGCGCGGCCAAAAAGCGCGGGCTGTGGGTTTTTACGCTCTCGGGCGCGTTCGCCATCACGTAGGGGTACTGCGCCCACATGAGCATATCTATGTCGTTCTGACCGTCGCCGAAGGCGCAGGTCTCCTCCTTTGGAACGTTCAGGTGCTTCCTCAAAAACTCAAGCGCGCCGGCCTTCGAGGTGTTTACGTCCACGCACTCTATCATGTGGCTCTGACTGTGCATGAGGCTCGCGCGGCCTTTGAATTTCGCATTGAGCTCGGGCAGCGCCTTCGCCGCGCCCTCTGGCGTATCCAGCACCAGCAGCTTCATGGGCGCTTCGTCCATCGCCTCGCTTATGGGCGCATTCACCACTGTCGCCTTTACGCCGCAGAGCCTCTCGTAGGCCTCCGTGAGCTCGCAGTACCTCGGCGCTATGTAGCTGCCGTGCACGAAGGCGTGCAGATACAAGCCCATCTTTTCGCACTCGCGGGCGATATCCCGCGCCAGCTCAAGCGGCACGGGCGTGGAATAGAGCGTTTCGCCCTTTAGCAAATCCACCACTGCACCGCCATTATAGCACACGGCGGGCGCGTTTACGCCCAGCTTTTCCGCTATGGGTCTGAGCGCGGGAGGCATCCGCCCGCTTGACAAAACGAAGTACGCACCCCTGTCCATGCATTTGCGCGCGGCCTCTACGGTCTCCTGTTCAAGCTCACGCTTCGGGTTAAGCAGCGTCCCGTCTATGTCCGCCGCTATAAGCCTGTATTTCATCGCGTCCTCTCAATCCGCCCATGCGCTTAATGTCATGGGCACAAATCCTCTTATAAAATAATACAACAAATCCTCTATTTTTGCAACATAAAAAACGTCCCGCGCGGGACGTTAACTTCATTTTTTATTACGGATGAGGTCGGTGAGCATTTGAGTAAGCTCTTCGTTTGGCGAAAAGAGCACGCGCCTGAGCTTATCCTCGCGCTTATATATCAGCGCTTTGGTTTTGAGAACGCCGCGCCTGGCGGTAAAGCTCTTGGTGCGTTTTGCGTCAAATTTGCGCGCCGCCTCCTCCGGGTCGCCGAAATAGAGCATTTCGCGCACGAGCACCTGCTCCTCAAGGCGCGGGTTCCTTATGTAGACCCTGCAGAATAACAGTTTGACCCCGTCAAGCGAGTATGTGCAGCTGATTGAAAAACGCCACAGCAAAACCAAAAACAGTATGAGCGCGTACACGCCTATGCCCGCGGCGGCCACGGTGCTCGAAATTCTGCCTTTATTGTAGAGCCAGACCAGCACGCCGTCCAGCGCGAAAAGGCTCAGCACGCTTATGAGTATGATCGCAATGCCGAGCATGGGCTTGAGCCTGCCCTTGGTGGATTGATATATTGCGGCCATTTATCGGTTTGCCTCCGCCGCGGGGGTTGCCGTAGGCGCTACCGCGGGCAGCGTGTCTGCCGGGATGTACATATTGAACATCTCGTAGAGCAGGTACAGGCAGGTGTCGGCGTTGCCGCTCTTGGAAAGTATGCCCGCGTACATGCCCCTTACGTCGTATACGCTCATTTCGTTGAGCCTGAGCAGCTTTGAAACGTCTATGGAGTAGCAATGAAGCTCCGCTTCCTCGCTTTCGGCCTCGCTTTCGGCCTCACCTTCGGCCTCTTCCCCGTCGCTTGCCTCGGCCGCGGCCTCTTTTCTGAGCTCATTCAAATCCGTCCAGACTATGGCATCGGGATACTTTTTCTGGAAGAGCTCAAAGCTCGGCAGCGTGTCCAGCTGTATCAGCGCTTCGCTTTCGACTATGAGCGACTCGGCGAGCGCCGGGCTCTGTATGAATATGTCGCAGTCACCCGCGCTGAGCTGTACCGTGTAGAGCTGCGCGCCGTAATAGTCCATCTCGCTTTCCATACCGCCGCTGTAGGTGATGCTGATGAAGCCCAGCTTTTCGAGGTTTTCATCGTAGGCCTGCCCCAGCTTCAGGAGCTTGGGTATGTCGTTTTGCAGATAATCGGTGTTGGAATAGCTCGCAACGAGGGCTATGCCCGCGTATTTGTAGTCCGGCGGGTTGCGATTGTTGGAGACGGTGTAGAGTATCGAGCCCAGACCCACCGCCACAAGAGTCAGAAAAATGTATATCTTTTTGGAATACGCCCAGTGATTCTTTAGCTTTTCCCTGGTTATTCTGGTATCAGGCATAAACTGTTCCCCCAAAGCTTGTTTAGGCTATTATAGATTCGTCGCGGCTAATTCGGCTACCAAATAATTGTAAAAATGTTATGACCTTGCTTAGTTCATTTCCTCTATGTGGTTGATGTAATCGAGGCTCGCCAGCGCGTCGATTATCTCCTTGTGGGTCTTGTACTTCTTGAGCTCGGGGCTCACTATCGTGAGCGCGACCGAGTATACGCTAAGTCCGCTGTTTACGTATGCGGGGTTGAGCTCTATGTCGTCTATACGCATGCCCAGCTCCCTCGCCGTCGTCACAAAGCTTTTGAGCGAGGCGGTGCTCGTAAGCTCAAGCTGCACCTCGAAGTGGTTGCCGTGGTTTTTCAGGTACTCCTCTATGGGCGGCATCACGGATATAGTGATGTAAAGTCCCGCCAGCGCAATGCCGGCCAGCAGGTAGCTGCCCGAGCCTATAGCGAGGCCGATAATGCCGCACACGAGCAGCGTCGCCGAGGTCGTGAGCCCTTTTATCTGGTTTTTCGCGCTGTAGAACACCGAATTGACCGCAAGCGAGCTTATCGCAACCAGCGACGCCGCCGAGAGCAGGTGGAAGCGCGCGCCCGCCTGCTTTATCATGTACATGTCCAGCATCATGCAGGCGCAGGTGCCCAGCGTCACCACCATAAAGGTTCTCAGGCCCGCGCTGTGCCGCTTGCTGGCTCTCTCCCAGCCTATGAACGCGCCGGCAATCGCCGCCAGCACTATACGCAAAATTACGCCCAGGGTTTCATTCATAAACGTCCTCCCGCGCAGCCCTTGCCCTACCGCTTGCCGCGCCGCTTCGAGATGTTTTTATTGAGATATGACGCCAGATAGTCCTCCGCTCCCTTGTTGAAGGCCTCCTCGTTTTCGGCCTCGGGCGTAGGCGGCAGCGTCTTTTGTATCGCCTGTATGCGCTCTATGAGCAGCTGCGTCTCGCTCTTAACGGCGCCGTCGGCACTGGTGCCCGGCACGTCCACCATGTCCTCAAGCTTGTCGGAGTAGCTGCCCGACAGGTGCAGCGCGAGCTTTGCGCAGCCGGGGCCTATCAGCTCGTAAAGCACGCTCGAGGAGAGTATCACGGTCTCAAGCACGCTGCCGCTTTCGCCGCCAAGCGTCCTTGCACCCAGCGCCGCGAGGCCTATGGCCACGCCTGCCTGAGGAATAAGCGCAAGTCCAAGGTAGTTTGTGACCTTTTTATCCTTGCGCGTGAGCTTGCAGCCCAGAAACGCGCCCAGATATTTGCCGCCAATCCTCACAATAAAGTAGAGCACGCCTATCAGCACCAGCGGCTTTCCGCCCATGGCAGCGTCGCCCGAGAACAGTATGCCCAGATTGAACGACACGCCGCTTCTGACAAAGAACATCAAAAGCACCGGCGGCGACCAATAGTTGAGCTGCTTGAACAGCTTGTCGTCGCCCGTGATGTTCATGTACGCGGTGCTCATGCCCATGCAGCCCAGCAGCGGCGAAATGTCAAGCGCCGCACACAAGCCGCAAAAGCCTGTCAGCATGGCGAGGGCTATTATAAGCCTGTTGTCGGTCGAGCGCTGCTTTACCAGCGCGCTCATCAATATGCCAAAGAGCACGCCCGCTATGAACGCGCCAATCGTCGTGGCGAGCGGCATAAGCACGCTCTTTAGGCTGACGGCGCCGCCCGTGGTCGAGGCCACGGCGACCGAGATCGCTATGCCGTAGGCCAGCAGGCTCACCACGTCGTCCAGTGCCACCACCTGCAAAAGCGTGTTTACGAAGTCGCCGCGGGCGTTGGTCTGGCGTATGGTCATCATGGTGGAGGCGGGCGCAGTTGCCGAGGCGAGGGCGGCCAGCACTATCGAAAAGGCAAGGCTCAGCCCCAGGGCGAAATAGCACAGCATAAACACGGCCACGCTCGCCATGAGCGCTTCAAGCAGAGTGATTATTACCACCTTGAGGCCGTTTTGCTTAAGCACGTCCATCTTGAAAAACTGACCCGTGCTGAAGGCGATCAGCGCAAGGGCGATGTCCGGCAAAAAGCCCGTGCCCGCAACGAAGCTTTGAGGTATGAGGTCAAGGCAATATGGCCCTATAAGTATGCCCGCGATTATGTAGCCGGTCACGTTAGGCAGGGACAGCTTTTTGGTGATGCGCGTAAGCAAAAAGCCGCTTATGAGTATTATCGCTATGGGCACAATTATTTTGGAGACGCCGTTGAGCCCATTCAACATTTCCTGCATATACTGCCCCCGGATTTCTCGTGATTGTATTCCATTATTATACCCTCAAGTCCGGCCATAGTCAATCATTTGCGGGGAAAAAGCAATTTTGCCTGCCCTTGACACTTTTCCCGGGGCAGGCAAAACAGGCGTGAGGGCGGTGTTTACTCGGCGAATTCGCCGCCGCCCAGCACCTTGTATACGGCCTCGAAGGAGGTCTTTATTTCGTTTTTGGAGGTGAGCAGGCCGCCGTAGGCGCCGTTCAGCTTCCAGGAATAGGTGTTCCAGTTGTTCTGTTCGCCCACGTCATTCATGCCCCAGATGGTGACCGCTGTAAGGGGCGCGTAATCGGGCGTGTTTATGCCCATCAGGCGCTCCATCAGCGCGGCATAGAACGCGGCGTGCTCGGCGGCCTTGGTCTTGTCGAAGTTTCTCACCGCCATCTCGGTCAACTGCACCTCGACGCCGCAGGCGCCGTAGGTTCTTATGGCGTTTTCGATTTTGTCTATGTCTGAATAGTTCATGCAGCCGCTCTGCGTGCCGTAGCCGCCTATGTAGCCCTGCATGCCTATGCCGTCGATGAGCGTGCGGTAATCCCCGTTTTCGTCAAAGGCGTAGCTGTTTATGCGCTCTATCAGCTCGCAGGCCGGTATGAGCTTGGAGTCGTAGAACATGTTGTAGTCGTTGTAGTACAATTTGATGTCCGCGCCCAGTGCCTCCACAGTATCCTTGGCGCAGAGGAACGAAAACTCCACGTAGTCGCTGCCCACGTACAGAACGAAGGGGTTCGCTTCGCCGTTTCGCCTGGTGCGTATGTGCCTTAAATCGGTCAGCTCGTATTCGCCGCTGTTGTCGCCGATAGCCTCGTTAACCACGTCCCAGCAATAGATCACGCCGGGAAACTCGGTTTCAAAGTGGGTGATGACCTGCTCTATGTAGCTGCGCAGGCGCTCGCGCATAACCTCCTGAGAGGCGAAGGGCTTTGAATCGAGGTAGTCCTCGTGGAAAAACCAACTCGTCATGTAGGCGTCCCACACCAGCACGTGGCCGCGCACTCCTATGCCGTTTTGCTGCGCCCACCTAACCATGCGGTCGGCGTTGGTGAAGTTCATGCGCGGCATGCCATCCGTGCTGTGGCGGCTGGCATTCTGATCGAGAAGAGAATAGGCCTTTGTCTCGTTGGTGCAGGTCAGGGAGTTGAAGTGTCTCGACACGACGTTCAGGTACGCCCTGTCGCCGAGCTGATTATAGCTCAGGCACGCGCCTATTTTGAAGCCGTAGGGCTCGCAAAGCGCGTAAAGACTGTCAAATTCGTCGTATTTCATCTGGCTCGTCTCCCCTATGCAAAGATTTGTAAACAGAGCCACAACCGCGATTATAAGCGCAAGCTTTTTCATTATTATGCATGCCTCCATGCTTATTCTTTACAGCTGAATTCTACCATACCCTGCGGCATACGTCAACCGCAAACCTGGAATTTGACGCTTTTTCGTTGACAAAAGACAAAAAGCGTGCTAACATCGTTTTTAAATGAGCATACGGAGGAACGGGCATGAATCAGGCTGAAAGACGGCGCGCGCTGATAGACGCGCTGCTCAATGAGCGAAGAGGCTATGAAAAAATAGACGTGCCGGCTGACGAGGGCGGGCAGCGCACGCTGCTGAGATCCCTATTTAACGTGCGCATGCCCGCGCCGGCAAGCGAGCGCTTTTTGAAAATACAGGACGAATACTTAAAAGAAGAAATACGCCTTAAGGGAATAGCGGACGAAAAGGACATTCTTCCCCTCAGGGGCAGACTCTGCCTGTGGCAGGGCGACATCACCCTGCTCAAATGCGACGCGATAGTGAACGCCGCCAACAGCGGCATGACCGGCTGTTACCGCCCCATGCACAACTGCATAGACAACTGCATTCACACCTTCAGCGGCGTGCAGTTGAGGTACAAATGCGCGCTGATAATGGAGGAGCAGGGCTATGACGAGCCCACGGGACAGGCTAAAATTACGCCCGCCTACAACCTGCCCTCAAGTTACATAATGCACACCGTGGGGCCCGTGGTGGGCTATCAGTTAAAGCCCGGGCACGAGGAGCAATTGGCCTCCTGCTACACCGCGTGCTTAAGGCTCACCGACAAAAATGCTCTTAAAAGCGTAGCCTTTCCCTGCATATCCACGGGCGTGTTCGGCTACCCCAAGGAGCAGGCCGCCGCGACTGCGGTCAAGGCGGTCAGCGGCTATCTCGCGGGCGACACTCAGATCGAGAAGGTCATTTTCAACGTCTTTTCCGACGAAGACAGGCAAATCTACGAGAAGCTGCTAAAAACCTGAAGCAAACGAAACGCGCAAGGTGCGAAGGCATTTCCGTAATTATAACGCTGCGCCTTTTCAGCCTCCTTATCGCAAAAGCACCCTGCCCGTTGGGACAAGGTGCTTTTGTGTCGCTTTGGGTATTTCCTGCGTCTGCCTGACAAGGGCGGATATTATCACCCGCGTCGATTTTTCATTAGTAGGAAAGCGGTTTAGTTTTCCTTTTCAAATGTCGCATTAAACCCGGTATAGACATTGTTCCAGCTCAGCTGGTTGCCATTAAGCGAGTATTCTATCAAGGCAATGCTGTCATCTGTTATAGATACTATGTTGTTTT
>JAFPYA010000218.1 GCA_017412445.1 Clostridia bacterium | reverse complement strand
GACAGGCTGCCCAGGGCGCTCTCGGGCGGCCAGAGGCAGCGGGTGGCTATAGGGCGCGCCATAATCCGCAAGGTGGGCGTGTTCCTCATGGACGAGCCGCTGAGCAACCTCGACGCGAAGCAGCGCGTGACCATGCGCTACGAGATCGCCCAGATCCACAAGCAGACCGGCGCCACCACCATCTACGTCACCCACGACCAGACCGAGGCCATGACGCTTGCCGACCGCATAGTGGTAATGAAGGAAGGCTATGTGCAGCAGATAGGCACGCCGCACGATCTGTACTTCCACCCGGCCAATGTGTTCGTTGCAGGCTTCATTGGCGAGCCGCCGATGAATTTCCTGCGCAAAACCGTCGAGCACGGCTGCATAAGCTTTGGCGGTACCAAGCTCGACCTGAGCAAAAAGCTTAGAAACATAGCCGCATATGAGGGCAAGGAGATCATATTCGGCTACCGACCCGAGAGCATATCGCTCAAAAAGGTGGAGGCCGCCTACGAGCTCAGATGCAACGTCGAGCTCACCGAAATGCTGGGCGACTACACAAACGTATACATTTCCGATGGCGGCGATCAGGCGATACTCAAGGTAGACAGCCACGACACTCCCGAAACCGATAAGGACATAACCTTCTGTATCCCCTACGAAAGCGTATATCTGTTCGACGGCGAGACCGAAATGACGATAATCTGAACCGGGTCTGCCGCACGCATCCCCGCGCGAAACGCGGGGATGCTATTGATGTTAGGATGCAAGCAAAAAAACAAAATCCTCCTCCGAACGTTTATTAAAAAAGAAAACCGCGTTTCTTAAGCAGTTCGGAGGAAAACTCATTTATCGACCGTTATCTCTGCCTCGGCAGAGATTTAGCAGGGGGGAGGCTTTCATGAAGGCGTCGCTGCAGGATCTATGCAACCGGTTTATTGAGGCTCGTGATTTGATAAAGCATACATTCAAATGGGAAAACAACTATATACATCCGGTCTGCGCCAACCTGTTTTGCGCAAAGGGCGTCGCGCCCGAGGCCGATAAGCTGCGCGCTTGCCGCGATCTTATCAACAGCAAGACCGGAATATTCTCAAGCTTTCGAGGGTATATCCGTATACCGCTGGCGTGCATGCTTTCTATGGAGGATGATCCAAGCAGGAAGCTCGACAGGGCGCTTGACATGTACAAGCGGTTAAAGGAACATTTTTTCGGCTCTGACTATCTGGCGCTCGCCGCCTTCATGCTGACTCAATACGATTGCACGCATGAGCGTATCGCCCGCGGCAAGAGGATCTACCGCCTCATGAAGGAGGGACATCCCTTCCTGACGTCCTCTGAGGACAGCGTATTTGCGGTAATGATGGCCATGTCGGAGCAGACCGACGAGGAACTTGTCGCAAGCATGGAAGCCTGCTACCGATTGCTCAAGGAGCGCTTTCATGACAGCAACTGCGTTCAGACGATGGCGCACGTGCTTGCCATGGAGGAGGGAGATGCCTATGCCAAGTGCGATAAGGTGTTCGCGCTTTACGATACGATCGCGCAGCACGGCAGAAAATACGGAAAGCACCATGAATTGGCCACGCTGGCCGCGCTCGCAACGATAAACGCAGCACCTGATGTGCTGGCGCGGGACGTGATAGACGCAGATTCGTTTTTGTCCGGGCAGAAAGGCTATGGGTTCTTTGGAATCGACAAGAAAACCCGCCTTATGCACGCGGCGATGATCGCTTCGGACGAATACATGCCGCGCGGCGCCGTCGACACGGCCGCGCTGACGGGTACAGTCTCAATGCTCATAGCACAGCAGATGGCGATGTGCGCAATAATGGCTTCGAATACGGCTATGAGCGCAGCCTCCGCTGCTTCCAACAGTTAAAGCGCGTTGAAAAACGAATAAGAAGGTGTTTTGAATGAGATACCGCATAAATCACAGGACGGGCACACATATCTCGGAAATAGGTATAGGCACCGCCAACCTGGCCGGCGCCGGAATGGCTGAAGGCGTGAAGGCACTTCGCAGCGCGCTAGAGGGAGGCATAAACTATTACGACCTTGCCGCCGGGGACGGAGGCGTTTTTCCGATTTTCGGGGAGGCGTTCCATGCCGACCGCAGGAAGGTGAACTATCAGATCCACTTCGGTGCGGACTATTCCAAGGGTACTTACGGCTGGACGCTTAACAGAGACGAGGTGCAGCGGTCGATCGAATGGCAGCTCAGAACCCTGCGGACGGACTACATCGACTTTGGCTTCATTCACTGTCAGGACGAGGGCAGCGACTGGGAGAGCTACCGCAAAAACGGCGTGCTTGACTATCTCCTCTCGATGAAGGAACAGGGCGTTGTCAAACATATAGGCTTGTCCTCGCACACGCCCTCGGTGATTAACACGATTTTGGACACGGGGCTCGTGGACATGCTGATGTTCTCTATCAACCCGGGCTACGACTATAATCACGGAGATTACGCCAACGGCAGCATCGGCGAACGACATCAGGTTTATCTGCGCTGCCGGGACGAAGGCGTGGGCATATCGGTCATGAAGCCCTTCTCGGGCGGGCAGCTGCTGGACGCGAAGCGCTCGCCGTTCCGTGTGGCGCTCACGGATTTTCAGTGCATGCGCTACGCGCTGGACACGCCCGGCGTCTTGACCATACTGCCGGGAATAAGGTCGTGCGCCGATGTGGAGCGGCTGCTTAAGTATGAAAACGCAACGGAGGAGGAGACGGACTATTCCGTAATCCGCACAATCACGCCCGAGGACTCAGCCGGAAAATGCGTGTACTGCAATCACTGCAAGCCCTGCCCGGCGGGACTTGACATAGGCCTCATAAACAAGTACTACGATTTGGCGCTTTTGGGAGACGCGCTGGCTGTGGAGCACTACAGGACGCTGGAGAAGACGGCGGCAGACTGCGTTTCGTGCGGTCACTGCGACAGGCGCTGCCCGTTCCACGTCAATCAAAGCGCACGCATGAAGGAAATAGACGCCTTCATGCGCAGGCAATAGGGCAATCTGCTTATAAAGTGATTTGATCGATGGTATACAAACACACGAACCGCCCCGGCTTTCTGATGGGCTTTGTCGATTTCTTTACCGCCGGGCTATTCTTTCTCTTTTACATGCCGCTGGGAGGGCTGCAGCGGGAGCTTGAAAGCGTGCTGGATCACAAAACCATGCCTTACTGGAAAGCGTACCTGCTGGGCGTGCCCACGTTGTTCATCTATCCGCTCGTCTGGATGGCGAGGCTCGCGGAGGAATTGAAGGCGAAAGCCGTCTCGCTTGGCCTTAAGGGCCCGCATACCTCATGGTGGCACATGTTTGGCTGGAATATATTCGGCCTGCCGCTGATGGGGCCGGCCGTTGCAACGCAGAGGTTTTTCGACACGCTGAACAGGGTCGAAAAAGAACTGAACCGCAGAAGGGAAGCGCGTGGCGACTGAGCTGGAGACAAAAGCAAAAGCCTGACGCACGCAACAGCGAGTTGCTTGCGCTTCGAGCGTTATTCTGCTAAAATGACGTCATCAAAAAGAATCGGGAGGCTTATATGGAAATACGTGAAGTGTTAAAGGCGCTGCGCGAAAAGCACGGCCTTACGCAGGAGCAGATGGCCGAGCGCGCGATGGTCACAAGGCAGGCGGTCAGCCGCTGGGAAAACGGAGAGACCCAGCCCAACACCGACACGCTCAAAATTCTCTCTCGAGAGTTTGGCGTGTCAATAAATACGCTGCTCGGGTCGCCGCGAACGCTCTTTTGCCAATGCTGCGGCATGCCTCTGAGCGATGACGACATGATCAGCAGGGAAAAGGACGGCTCCCTCAACGAGGATTACTGCAAATGGTGCTATTCCGACGGAGCATTTGCCTATCCGTCAAAGGACAGCCTGATTGATTTTCTCGTTGCGCATATGCCAAATCCTGATCAGACGCCCGAAGATGAGCGCCGCGCGATGTTTGATTCCCTTTTGTCCCAATTGAAGCACTGGAAGCAGCAGAACTGATAAATAATCGATTAGGCGCCCTTTCGATTGAAAGGACGCTATTATATTTTCTTCGGAGCGGCGAGGCTTGAGGCGCGCTCAATCATCTGTACGCCCAGCATTTGCTTTGTGGGGATGTATTTGCTGGATTGTATCATGCCCAAAAGCATCTGTGCGCCTACATGGCCTATGCCGATAAAGTCCTGACGTACTGAGGAAAACTGCAGGTTTACCGAGGCGTCGAAAAAGCAGTCGTCAAAGCCAATCACGGATACGTCCTCGGGCACGCTGTACCCGCTTGCAGATAGCAGCTGTATGGCGCGGGCGGCGTTTCGGTCGTTCACGCAGAACAGACCGGTTATGCCTTCGGAGGCGATTATGTGCGGCAGAGCCTCCCTTTCTTCGGGATGAATAATCCGCACGCGCACATCCCCGCCGAGCTCGCGCGCCGTATGGATAAAGCCGGCGATGCGCTCCTGCTCGCTGGAAAGACGTATGAGGTTGCCCAGCACCGCCAGCCTTCGATGTCCTCTATCGGCAAAGGCACGCAGGGCCAGCCGTCCGCCAACGAAGTTGTCTGAACCGACGTATGCGCAAAAATGATCGTGAGGGTAACGATCCAGCACCACGTAGGGGAGACCCAGCGCTTCCATTCTGGCGTAGGTACCTTTGTCCGCGTCCGGATCGAATGGATATATGATGAAACCCTCCGCGCGGTTTGAGAGCATCCGGTCTATGGTCGCCCTCTCTATGGGGCCGTTCATCACGTTCCAGTCGACCAAAAGCCTGTAGCCCCTTTGGGCAATTACGTCCTGAACGCCCGAAATGATGCGGGTGATGGACACGGCGGCGTTGTTGTCATGGTTCAGCAAAAACGCTATTACACGCTCGCCGTAATCATAGCTCTTCTCCGGGGTGCGCCTTTCCACAAAGCTGCCCTTGCCGCGCACTCGGCGTATGGCGCCGTCCTTGGCCAACTCCGTCATGGCGCGGCGCACTGTGATGAGGCTTACGCCGTATTCCTCAGCCAGCTCGTTTTCACTGGACAATAGCGTCCCCGGCACCAGCGTGCCGGCTTCAATCTGCTTTAACAGCGTCTGATGTATTATTTCGTATTTGGGTACCATGCTTACGCCCTCCTTGTCCTTATTATAGCATATGCAGCTTTAATTATCAATATACAATATATATAATACAACGAATATTATATATATTACTAATGATTATTTTACTAACTTATGCCGTATTATATATAAAACCCTTGACAGGACGCGTTAATTCACCTATCATAAACCTATCAATGGTGCGCGGCCATGAGCTTTCGGCCCTGCGCACGCATTAAGAAAAAGGAGGAATACCAATGAAAAAGCTAATGAGTCTCCTGCTCGCGCTTACATTGCTGTGCGCCAGTGCAGCGTTTGCAGACGCCGGCATAGTGACCGAATCGGGCTTCCCCGTGGTTACGCAGCCGATAACGCTGACCGTAATGGCCAGCCAGTCTGCCGTGCAGCCCGATTTCAACAGCATGGTCATTATTCCGATTTACGATGAAATGACCGGCATCAAGATCGACTGGCAGTGCGTAGCCTCTTCGGTGCGCAGCGAGAAGATCTCCACCGCCATCTCCTCCGGAGAGATGCCCGACATCTTCTTCAAGTGCAACATTTCCGCTGCCAACCTGCAGAAGTACGGCAAGGACGGCGACATCGTTGACCTGGCTCCGTACCTTGAGGAGTACGCCCCCAATTTCTGGGCCTATGCTCAGGAGAATCCCGACGTGCTGGCGGCCATCACCACCCCTGACGGCAAGATTTATTCTCTGCCCGCTGTGGCCGATGCGCCTGCTACCCGCATGAACAAGAAGCTCTATTACAACAAGGTATGGATGGACAAACTCGGCATCGAGCAGCCCAGCACCATAGATGAGCTCTATGACTTCCTCTACGCCATGCGCTACGACGATCCCAACGGCAACGGCGTGATGGACGAGGTGCCCATGAGCGAGACCACCTCGACCCTGTTCCAGATCTTCGGCGGCCTGTTTGGCGTAGGCAACCGCGGCACCCATTCCACCGAATACGACATGGATCCCGAAACCGGCCATGTTCGCCACAGCAAGACCAGCGACGCCTTCCGCGAGTGCCTCGTGTTCATGCACAAGCTGTATGAAGAGGGCCTGATCGACAAGGATTGCATCACCGCCAACGACAGCCACTACACCGCTTTGGCCTCCCAGGATCAGCTGGGCTGCTACTTCGCCACCAACCTCGCCCTGCTGTCCGCCGACGATGCCGAAAACTTCGTTGCCGTAGACGGCTGGATCGACGGCGCCGTATGGCCCACCATGAGAAGCCACCTGCATTCCGTGGGCGCGTTCGTGGTTACCAGCAAGTGTGAAAACGTCGAGGCCGCCCTGCGCTGGGTGGACTACTTCTACAGCGATGAAGGCGTAGTCTTCTATCACTACGGCATCGAAGGTGAGACCTACGTGAAGAACGACGACGGCTCTCTGAGCTTTACTCCCGAAATCATGGCTCAGGTCTCCGGCGACAAGAGCTACGACGAGGTCGTATCTCAGGTCGGCCCCTACTGCGGCGGCAATAACCCCACTATGATGAGCTGGCCGGGCTACGCGGGCGCCGAGCTCACTCCCATACCGATTGCGTCCGCTGAGGCGATACTGCCCAACGTGCCCGATGTGATCTGGCCTATCTTCACCTACACCGATGAGGAGCTCAACATCGTCAACACCGTGGGCAGCGACATCAACGCCTACGTCAAGCAGACCTGCGCCGAGTTCCTGACCGGCGAGCGCGAGCTGAACGACGAGGAGTGGGACGCCTACGTCGCTCAGGTTAAGGCAATGGGTCTTGACCAGATGCTGGAGGTCATGGAGAGCGTGATCGACAGAGTCGAAGCCATCACCGGCGTAAGATAAACATCGCCCTTGCTGCGCGGCCGCATTCACGCCGGTCGCGCAGCTTACTTATTTCATTAAAATCCGCATGAAAGGCGGCTGTGCAAATGCTTAAAACAATCAAGCGCTCCGGACGCAAATACTGGGATCTGTATCTTTTGCTGATACCTACGGTAACGTACTTCGTTATCTTCCATTACCTGCCCATGTTTGGTCTGCAGATTGCCTTTCGTGACTATGTGCCCCAAATGGGGTACACGAAAAGCCCGTGGGTGGGCCTGCTGTACTTCAAGCGCTTCTTCAGCTTTTACAGCTCCTGGAAGATAATCGCAAACACATTGATGCTGTCCGCGCTGAATCTGCTGTTCACCTTTCCTATGCCCATAATACTCGCGCTGATACTAAACGAAATGCATCTGCTGGGCTACAAAAAGGTGATCCAGACCGTAACCTACGCCCCGCACTTTCTGTCCACCGTGGTAATCGTGGGCATGGTCACGGCGTTTTGCTACCCTCCACCGGCGTAGTCAACTCAATCATAAAGCTCTTCGGCGGCGAACCGATATACTTTATGGCCAAGCGTGAGTGGTTCAGACCCCTTTACGTTATAAGCGAGGTCTGGTCCACGATGGGCTGGAACAGCATCATCTTCCTTTCGGCCCTGACCGATGTGGATCAGGAAATGTACGAAGCCGCGACAATCGACGGCGCCAGCCGTTTTCAGACTTTGCGGCGCATCACCTTCCCGTCAATTCTACCAACCGTGTCAATAATGCTGATAATAAACTGCGGCCATGTGATGAGCCTGGGCTTTGAAAAGGTCTACCTCATGCAGACCGACCTGAATATAGATGTATCAAGGGTAATTTCCACATTTGTTTATGAGCAGGGTATACTTCAGTCGCAGACCTCATACGCCTCCGCCATAGGCCTTATGAATTCCGTGGTCAACTTCATACTGGTGATAAGTGTCAACTGGATCAGCAAAAAGCTTTCGGAGGTGAGCCTGTGGTAAAGTCGCATATTAAGGCCTCCCGCGGCGACCGCGTGTTCATAGGCTGTGTATACATCATCGCAACGATAATACTGCTCATCGTCGCATACCCGCTGGTGTACGTCATTTCGGCGTCCTTTTCCGAGCCGCTGGACATAATGACGGGCAGGCTCATACTCTTTCCCAGAAGCTTTCAGCTAAGGGCGTACAGCTCAGTATTCGCCTCAAAGGACGTGCTGCTCGGCTATCGCAACACGGTTATCTACTCCTTGGCGGGCACGCTGATAAACATAATACTCACCACGAGCGGCGCTTACAGCCTGTCCCGGCGGGATATGTACGGCCGCACGACCGTCACGTTCTTCATCATGTTTACCATGTTCTTTTCGGGCGGCATGATTCCCACGTATATCGTGTTTAAAAATCTTGGCATCATAAACACGTTTTGGGTCATGGTGCTGCCCGGCGCAATATCGGCCACCAACCTTCTCATAATGCGCAACTACTTTCAGCACTCCGTGCCGCAGGAGATAATCGAGGCGGCGTACATGGACGGCTGCTCAAACGTAGGCACACTTTTACGCGTGGTGCTGCCCGTTTCTAAGTCGATAGTTGCGGTTATGGTCATATTCTATCTGGTGGGTCACTGGAACAGCTATTTCAGTGCAATGCTGTACCTTAACGACCGCAGCCGCTATACGCTGCAGGTGTTCCTTAGGGAGATACTTATCAAAAACGACCTCGGCGATATGGGCGCGGGCAGCGAAAGCTCAACGGTAGAAATGACGCTGCTCTATGAATCGCTGAAATTTGCCGTGATAGTGGTCGCCACGCTGCCGATGATGATATTCTACCCGTTCATGCAGCGCTACTTCGTAAAGGGCGTAATGATGGGCTCGATCAAGGGGTAGGGGGATGAAGCTATGCCAAGACTGTATCAGCTGGAAACGGATTTCCGCTACGTCAACTGCGGCATGTGCTATGTGCTTGAGCTGGACAGCGGCGAAGCGGTGATATTGGACAGCGGCTATTTTTCGCCCGGACAGGCCGAGGCGCTGCACGCCTTTCTTGAAGAAATATGCCCTAATGGCATCAAAATCAGGGCATGGCTGTTCAGCCACGCGCATCAGGACCACATAGGCGCTTTCATAAATTTTGTGCGTCTGTACCCCGATACGAAGATAGAGGGTCTTTACTTTGCCTTTCAGCCCTGCGACTTTTCAGCTGTCAGCGGGGACTGGCGCGAAAGCGACTTAAACACGTTCAACGAGTTCTACGTCGCCTTGAGCGAGCTTGCGCCAAAGCCCCCTGTACACAGCCTTAAAACCGGCGAAACGTTCACCTTTGACGAAGCCAGCTTCAAGGTGCTCTACACTTACTCGGACGCGGAGGAGGAGATTACAAACTTCAACGACAACTCTGCGGTGCTTATGCTTTCGTGCAAGGGCACCCGCGTGCTGTTTCCGGGTGACGCCGCAGCGGTGGCGGCAAGGTTTTTGATGAAGAAGCCTCAGGAGCTCAAATGCGACATGGTGCAGGTCTCTCACCACGGATTTTTCGGTCTGCCCATGTGCGTATATCAGGCGGCCGACGCCCATACTGCCCTGTGGCCGACGGCATCCTACGAGATAGAAAACAACGCCGCCCGCGACTCAAACGCATGGCTTTTCAAAAACGCCGACTGCGTGTTTTCATCGGGCGGCACCGCCGTATTTGAGCTCCCGTATACACCCGGCAGCTATAAGCGTCTGAAGCGCGTCTTTCCCGACAGGGAGTGAACTCCATGGCAACATAAGCCGCACTGCAGTGCACTGAGAACTCCGGCCATGAAGACAGCCTCCGCGCTGTCTTCCATTGTCTTGGCTTCCGCGCCCGCGACGGCCTTTTCATTGTTCTATGGCTTCAACTATAAAAGTTTACCTCTCTTCTATTGCAGGAGATTCAGGGATAATGGTAGAATACTGGTTAGGAGCTTTGACTCGACAAATCGGTATTTGTGAGGATGTGATGCAATGATTATCAGAAGAATCGAGCCTGAAGATGCAGGAAGTGTATCAGCTTTGATTGTTAGGACGCTCAGAGAAGTCAACACCAAAGATTATTCGAGGGAATATATCGAAAATGATGTTCAAAAATTACAGCCGAAAGACATCTTGGAGCGCGCAAAATG
>JAFPYA010000217.1 GCA_017412445.1 Clostridia bacterium | reverse complement strand
TATCCTCGAGCCTAACCATCAGCAGGGCGCCGCTGCCCATGCGCGAAACATACAACAGCGCGTAATCGCCTTCGGGGGAGAGCACGGCCTTGAGGACTGGTATATAATCCGGCTTCAGCGCAGGATAGTGGCTGACCTCGCTCACCAATAGCAGATCATCGATAGTCACGCGCACGACCTCGTAGGTGTCCGCTTTCACTGCCCACATGTCCTCGATGCCGCAATACCCGTTGGAAGCGTCGCAGCACATGAACGTGCCCAGCTGCCCGTAGGGGGCAAGGACGCGGCCCGACAGCGGGGAACTAACTAGCAGGTCACAGGATGCGCCATATTTGAGCGGCAGCGGATACATATGGTTCACAAGGCTGTACACCGGGCCGAACTCGTGCCGGATTTCGGTGATGCCCTCGTGCAGATTCGATTTAGACACTGAATTGGAAATAAGAAAGCTGCCCTCTGCTGTCAGGCACAGGCGTCCGTAATACAGCCCCGTTCCGTAAACGGTGTTGATCAGCCCGTAAGGCGCGTTCATAAGTGTAGCTGTGGTATTGCTACCTATGTCATAACACATCAGTGAGAATTTGCCGCCGCCTCTAAACAGCATATAGTACAGCTTTGTTGAATCAAAGCTGAAGCAGGCGGACAGCACGGCGCCCGCTCCGTCCCTGGCGATGCTGTTGCCGTAGGTCGCGGTGAGGATGGCTTCGCCGGTAGACAGGTCGATCAGGATCGGATCGGCGAGTTTGAAATTGCTATTTATAATGACGTTGCGGTTATTGGTTGTGACCGCGTACCGCCCGTTGGGAGAATAGGTGACGCCTTCAGCGCCGATGGTGTAGGCCCGATAGAACGTAGTGTACCAATAAGCAAAATTGTCGTACTCATCGTCCACGCTCTTTTCAAGCGAGGGATAGATCACGTGATAACCGCCCTCATAATAGGCTAAGGGCGCGTCGTTCAGCGCTGCTATGCCGCTGTTGCCGGTGGGGGAAACCGAACCCATAACAGGCTGCTGCATGGCCAAAGCCGCATCCAACAGTTCGTCCGGAATCTCCTGCTTTTCGCCTCCTAAAAACGTCCATGCGCTCTCCGGCATATCGATGCTCAGGTTTTTCGAGGTCGCCTTAGGCCATTCGTATTCACGGCAGTTTAGGACACCGCTTTCAAACGCTGCGTCGCTAAAGCCGTTCCATACTTCGGGAACGGATAAAGCCCCCTGTTCGTCCGCATGCGCATCGCGGGACAGATAGATCACGAACCCCAGCGTTCCGTTCTTATCGGAAGCGAGCGCCGCGATAGTGTCGTTCCGCTGCGTGGGCGCAAGAAAAATGTAGTCGTAGCCGTTGAGAAGCCAGCGCAATTGACTGTCACCGTGAACCGCGGTGGGGTCCAGCAAGGGCACGTCGTATAGGACGCCGATATTGACCGTGATTTCGCTGCCGCCCGCAGCGACCCTGACGCTCTCTCCGTCAAACACGGCTCTGATGCCCTCCGCCGCGCAGGAGCGCACCTTGCCGCCCTGCATGAGCGCGGAGCCGAAGTATTCGCCCTCCGGCAGCCAATCTTCCTTAGGCTCTTCAATTACCGGCACGGCGGCCAGCGTGGGATACCGGGTATAAACGCAAGTATATTTTTGGGAGATCACCGGGTCGTTTAAATCGTTTGCGCCCTCGATAGTTAGGGTGTTGTTGGAAAGAGCGGAGTCGACATTTAGCGTTTTCGGCGAAACGACGTAACTTGCCGCGTCCCCGTCGGAAATCCGCTTGCCGCCGACGGCAAGATCGATGCCGTTTATCTCGAAGAATTCACTGATTGAGGCGACAGGCAGGTATTCGCCCGCCTCGCTGATCAGTCGGCTAAGGTACCAGTATTCCTCCGCAGTCGCATCGCTTTCGCTGTGCGCCGTCGGCAACAATAGTAGCGTCAGCATAAGGAGACTCGCAAGCAATCGTTTCATAAGATACCTCCATCCAAACATCTACCTGTTATTTGAGAAAATCCAACGGGTCGTCTTCTTCATTATTTTCAGTTTGCGTGTCGTTTTCGGCGGAAGTCTCTGCTTTTTTGAGCAGCCAAAATCCGCCGCACAGGGAGCCTACACCCAGCACCAATGCGAACCAGCGCAGATGGACGAAGATAAGGGTGGCGCTTGCGCCGTTTTTGCCGCTCATGCTGACATGGCTGGATTTTACAAAGCCCCAAATGGCTAAAATAAGCAGCGCGATGCCGATGGGCATTGCGATCTTTGCGATAAGGCCAAGCTTTCTTGCATTCAGCTTGCCCAAAAAGTTTTTCATAGAAAGCTCCATAATTCTGTTTTATCGCCGTGATAATACCATATTAACGCTTAAAATGCAAGCAAATTCAAAATATAATCATGAAGATTGACAGAAAAGGGATTCTTGTTTATAATCATTTTCGGATGAGGACACCCGCGCCGCGTGGGCTAACAAATTGTGTAAAACATAAACTGCGCATAACACTAATTCTGAGAAAAAGTAGTATAATATATTATTCGGAAAGTGAAGTGTTTTTTATGATGTCGATGACCGGCTACGGGCGCGCAATCGTCGCGCGCGAGGGCCGCACAATGACCGTGGAACTCAAAAGCGTCAACCATCGCTTTTTGGATATTAGCCTGAGGATGCCGCGAACGCTGGGCTTTCTTGAGGATACGGCGCGAAAGACAATCGGGGAACGGCTCTCCCGCGGGCATATCGACGTCAACCTCACTTATCAGAACCAGCGCACGGACGCGCGCAAGGTACAACTGGACGAAGCACTGGCAAAGCAGTACGCAAGCGCGCTTGAAAACCTGAACCGCACCCTTGAGATCGACCCCGGCACGGGCCTTGACAAGATCGCGACCTACCCGGATGTGCTGATTGTCACCGAGGCGGAGGAGGACGAGGAGACGCTCAAAGCCCTGCTCTGCGACGCGCTAAACGAAGCGCTGGATAAGCTGATCACCATGCGCGCCAGCGAGGGCGAGCGCATGAAGAATGCTCTGCTTACGATCATAAGTGAAATAGAGCAAAAGAGCTTCCTGATCGACGAGCGCTATCCCGAGACCGTGAACGAGTATGCAAAGCGCTTAAACGAGCGACTAAGCGACCTATTGCAGGAAAAGGCGGATCCCGCAAGGATCGCCCAGGAGGTCGCCATCATGGCCGACCGGGCAGCAGTGGACGAGGAAACCGTCCGCCTGCGCAGCCACATACAGCACGCCCGCGAGCTCTGCGCCCAGTCCCAGCCTGCCGGACGTAGCCTTGATTTTCTGGTGCAGGAGATGAACCGCGAGGTCAACACGATCACCTCAAAATCCCAGGATCTCCCCATCACCGAGGCCTGCCTCAGCTGCAAAAGCGCGATCGAAAAACTGAGAGAACAACTGCAAAACATAGAATAGTTCACCGTACACCAAAGGAGCTGACTGAATATGATGACCGAACCGCCCATCAATAACCTTTTGAAGAGAACTGAAAACCGCTACACCCTGGCGGTGGAAGCGGCAAAGCGCGCGCGCCAGCTGATCGAGGGCGACCAGCCTCTGTACGATGCCAAGGACAACATCAAGCCCCTGGCCATCGCCATTGAGGAGATCAACCGCGGACTTCTGACCTACGACAAAAAGGACAGCAAGGAAGACTGAGCTGACGAATATGCGGCGCGCCGAAGCTTTTTTGCGAATAAGCAAAACAGCTCCGGCTATTTGTGATATTTTGGAGGAAAACTATGCTCAGCGGCAAACATATCGTTCTGGCGGTCACCGGCGGCATCGCAGCCTATAAGGCCTGCGAGCTTACGCGCCTGTTCAAAAAGCAGGGCGCCGAGGTGCGCGTGATGATGACCGAGAGCGCGACCCGCTTCGTTCAGCCCCTCACCTTCGAGACGCTGAGCGGATACCACGTATCGGTGGATTCCTTTGAACACAGCTGGGAGATAGAGCATATTTCCCTCGCCAAATTTGCCGATCTGTGCGTGATCGCTCCTGCCACGGCCAACATCATGGCAAAGATCTGCGCGGGCATCGCCGACGACCTGGTTTCTACGGCGGTCATGGCTATGCCCTGCAAGACGCTGATCGCGCCCGCGATGAATACGGTCATGTGGCGCAGCGCGGCAAACCAGGACAACGTGGCAGCGCTTAAATCCCGGGGCTTTGCCTTTATCGGGCCCGCCACGGGCGAGCTTGCCTGCGGCGACAGCGACGAGGGCAGAATGTGCGAGCCTGAGCAGATACTCGAAGCGTCCATCGCTCTGCTTTGCCCCAAAAAAGATCTTGCGGGCTTAAACGTGCTCGTCACCGCCGGTCCCACCCGGGAATTGCTTGACCCCGTGCGCTTTATCACCAACCGCTCTACGGGCAAAATGGGTTACGCCATCGCCGAAGCGGCAAGGGAGCGGGGCGCAGAGGTGACCCTGGTCAGCGGGCCGGTGTCCTTCAGTAAACCCTCCGGCGTGGAGGTGTGCAGCGTCGTTTCGACCCAGGACATGTACGACGCGGTGACGGCCCTTGCCCCTGACAGCGACGTCGTGATCCAGGCGGCGGCCCCGGCGGATTTCACTGCCCCTCAAATATCGTAACAAAAAATCAAAAAGACGGGGGAGGGCATGACCCTCGAACTCGTCAACACAAAGGATATCGCCAAAGCCATCGGCGAAGCCAAGCGGCCCGGTCAGGTGCTCGTGGCCTTTGCCGCCGAAACGGAAGGGGATGCGGAAAAGGCCGACCAAAAGCGCCGCCGCAAAAACGCCGATCTCATCGTTTTGAACGATGTGACGAAG
>JAFPYA010000216.1 GCA_017412445.1 Clostridia bacterium | reverse complement strand
CTATGAGTTTGAAAAGGACGAATACGAGCCGCTCGGTCTCGAGTTTGAAAACGACATGCTTGGCAAAACCCGCGAATGCGTGAATCATTGCCGTTTCTGCTTTGTGGATCAATTGCCAAAGGGCGTGAGGGACAGCCTGACTGTCAAGGATGACGACTGGCGCCTGTCGCTTATGATGGGCAACTTCGTCACTCTCACCAACGTCAGCGACCATGAGCTCAATCGCATTATCGCGCGCCACGCGGGACCGCTATACATTTCTGTGCACGCGACAGACAAAAAAGTGCGCGATTACCTGTTGCGTCCGCGCACAAATTCTGATATAATGGTACAGTTAAAGAAGCTTAAGGACGGCGGCATACAGTTTCATGCCCAGTCTGTCGTTTGCCCCGGCATAAACGACGGCGAGGTGATGGCTAAGAGCATAGACGACCTTGCTTCGCTTTGGCCTGCCTGCCTGTCCTTTGCGCTGGTGCCAGTGGGGCTTACGGGTCACAGGGACGGCCTTGACGACATAAGGACCTTCGACAAACAAAGCGCTTCGGCTTTATTGGATTTAGTAGAGAAAAAGCGCAAGGAATACAAGCGCAAGCTGGGCACAAACTTCGTCTTCCCATCCGATGAAATGTACATTATCGCAGGGCGGCCGCTGCCAAGCGACGAGGACTACGAAGATTACGCCCAGATAGACAATGGTGTGGGGCTCACCCGCCGCATGTTCACCGAGTTTGAGGAAGCCTACGACGACCTGCCCGCCAGATATAAAAAGCCGGGAAGGACAGTAAAAGAAATATGCATCGCCTGCGGCGAATCCATTGAGCCGCTGATGCGCCGTCTCATGGACGAGCATCCCGTAAGCGGAGTAAGCGTGCGCGTATGCGCGGTCAAAAACCGCTATTTCGGCGAAACAGTGACCGTCTCCGGGCTTATAACGGGGCGGGATCTGGTAGACAGGATGCAGGGCGAGAAATGCGACGCCATACTCATAACCGAGTGCATGCTCAGAAGCGGCCAGGAGGTGTTTCTGGACGACATGACGCTTGCCGAAGCCAAGAAACGTCTGGGTGTTGATGTGATTCCGGTAGGACGGCTCGGAGACGACCTGCTGAACGCGATACTTGAGTTTTCGGATAAAAGATAGTTTTAAGGACGATTTATGAACATAAGCGAAAGAATCGAGGAGCTGATGCCTCTTGTGCAAAAGCCCTCGCGCTACATCGGCAACGAATATAATTGCGTAATCAAGGACGCCGCGAAGGTTGACGTGAGATACGCGTTTTTGTTTCCTGACGTATACGAAATCGGCATGTCCCATCTGGGCATGAAGATACTTTATCATACCCTGAACAAGCGGGACGACACCTGGTGCGAAAGGGTGTTCACCCCCTGGCCGGACATGATGAAGCTGATGGAGGAAAACGGCGTACCGCTGTTTTCTCAGGAGTCGCGCACGCCCGTAAAGGACTTCGACATACTGGGTATAACGCTCATGTACGAAATGAGCTACACCAACATACTGCGGAGCCTTAAGCTTGCGGGCATACCGCTTTACGCCAAAGACAGAAAGGACGGCCCGTTCGTGATTTGCGGCGGGCCCTGCGCGTTTAATCCGGAGCCGCTGGCGCCGTTTGTGGACCTGTTCACTTTGGGCGACGGCGAAAAGTCCATCCACCAGTGCGTGGATTTGTTCAAAAGCTGGAGGGCCTCGGGCGCGCCTAAGGAGGAGTATCTGAAGCGCGCGCTGAAGGAAGTGGACGGCGCATACGTGCCTTCTTTCTATAATGTTGAGTATAACGATGACGGCACCGTGAAGAGGATAGAGCCAAAGAGCGGCACGGGCGCGCCGAGGCTCGTAAAAAAAGCCCTCGTAAACGACCTGACCGCCGCGGATTATCCCGAAAAGCTGATAGTCCCCTTCGGCGAGGTGGTGCACGACAGGATAATGCTTGAAATCTTCAGGGGCTGCACAAGAGGCTGCCGCTTCTGTCAGGCGGGTATGATTTACCGTCCCGTGCGCGAAAGAAGCATAGACAGACTCATGGAGATTGCGGAAAAGCTGGTAAACGCCACGGGCTTTGACGAAATTTCACTCATGAGCCTGTCCAGCGGCGACTACAGCTGCCTTCCAGAGCTTGCGCACGAGATGGTCGAAAAATTCATGGCCAAGCGAGTCAAGATTTCATTGCCATCCCAGCGCATAGACACCTTTTTGAAGGATACGCTCAAGGAGACGCAAAAGGTCAGAAAGACCGCACTCACGCTCGCGCCTGAAGCCGGCACGCAGAGGCTCAGGGACGTTATAAACAAGGGCGTAACCGAGGAAGACCTTATGCGCGCCGTGACGGACGCCTTCTCCGAGGGCTGGAGCGCGGTCAAGCTCTACTTTATGATGGGTTTGCCCACCGAGACGGACGAGGACATACTCGGCATAGCCGACCTCGCAGCAAAGGTCAGAAGGTGTTATTTCTCGGTGCCCAAGGAAAAACGCGCCCCGGGGCTCAGAATCACCGTGAGCGCGTCTGTGTTCGTGCCAAAGCCCCAGACGCCTTTTCAGTGGTGCGCCCAGCTTGACAGCGAGACCGTGCGCCACAGGCAGCTGCTTCTGAAAAGCGAGCTGGACAAAATCAAGGGCGTGGACTACAAGTATCACGAAATGGACGTAAGCGAGCTGGAATCCGTGTTTTCGCGCGGTGACAGGCGCGTTTCAGAGGTACTCAAAAACGCAGTAGAAAACGGCTGCATGTTCGACAGCTGGACTGAGTTTTTCAACAAGGGCGGCTGGGAAAAGGCTTTTGAGGACGCAGGCATAGATCCGGCTTTTTACACCGTCAGGGAGCGCCCGACAGACGAGGTGCTGCCCTGGAGCCACATAGATTGCGGCGTGAGTCAGGCGTACCTTTTGCGCGAATATGAAAAAGCCCGTCGCGCCGAAATCACTCCCGACTGCCGCAAGGGCTGTCAGGGCTGCGGCCTGAGAAGATACGAGGGGGCGTGCGTGTGAAGCTTGTCTACATTTACGGCAAGGAGGGGCGCATGAGGTTCGTGTCCCACCTCGACCTGCAAAGGTTTTTGATGAGGGCGCTTAACCGCACCTGCCTGCCAATAGCGTTTTCAAAGGGATTCAATCCCCATCCGCTTTTGTCCATCGCGGGCGCGCTCGCCATGGGCCATGAAAGCGACTACGAGGTGTTTGAGGTCAGGATAGAGGGCAGCATAGACAAGGACACTGCGCTGAAAACCATGCGGGACGCGCTGCCGCCGGATATGCCAATTAAGGACGTGCTTTTCCGCGAGGACAATTTTCCCTCCATGATGTCACTGGTCAAAATGGCGGACTATGTCATTATGCCCCAATCCTCCAATGCCGAGCTTTGCAAGGCGGCGGAAAGCTTCAAGGCCATGGACAGCGTTATGGGTATACGCAAAACCAAATCGGGCGAGAGGGAAGTGGACGTAAGAAAGCTCTGCATAGACATCTCAACTGACGGCGAAAAGCTTTATGCCCGCCTGATGCTGACCGAGCAGGACACGCTTAAGCCGGACCTGCTTATTAAAACGCTGAGCGACATCGCCGGCATAGAGCCGCCCGCCTGCCGATACAAAAGGCTTAAGCTGCTTGGAACCGACAGGGACGGCAAAATCAAGCCCATAACCGAAATCGGCGTTTGAACAGATGATTAAGCAGCTCATAATAGGCGAGAGATGCGGTGCGGTACAGGCCTGTGTGCTCGAGGACGGGCAGCCTGTGGAATTGCTCAGCGGCTCGCCCGAAAAACCGCAAATAAACGGCAACATCTGCCTGGGCAGGGTCAAAAACCTGTCGCCCGGGCTGGAGGCTGCCTTTATTGATATTGGCCTTGAAAAGAACGCTATGCTCTCGGGCGAGGAGCTTAAGCGCCTGCACCTCAGGCGCGAACAGGAAATAATTGTTCAAATCACAAAGCTGCCTGGCGGCGACAAGGGCGTGGTCGTGAGCGCGGACATAAAGCTTGCGGGCAGGTTTTGCGTGCTGATGCCATATTCCGACAGCGTTGGCGTCTCAAAGCGAGTGGACGACGAGACGGAGGAGGCAAGGCTAAGGCAGATCGCCGCCGAAATCAAGCCCCCTGGGATGGGCATAATACTCAGAACGGACGCCAAAGGCCGCGCAAAAGAGGAGCTTTCGGAGGACGTCTCGCGTCTGCTTGACGAATGGGAAAGCATACTCCAAAGGGCCGACCACCTCACCGCACCGGCACTGCTCAGGGATGAAAGCGGCATAACATATAAGGCGGCGCGGGATATTTTCTGTGAAGATTTCAAAGAGGTGGTTTTTTCCTCAAAAATGTTGTATAATAGCTTTATGGAGCACGCGAGGCTCTTTACACCGGACCTTGCGGACAGAATAAGGCTCATCGAGGCAAGCGACGTCTTCACGGTTTACCGCTTGAACGACCGGCTGGCAGAAGCGCAAAAGCGCACGGTTCGTCTCAAGTGCGGCGGCTTCATAGTTATCGACCGCACGGAGGCGATGACGGTAATTGACGTAAACAGCGGCAAATGCATATCCGAAAAGGACGCCAGAGCCACCATCTCAAAGGTGAACAGCGAGGCTGCCCGCGAGATTGTAAGGCAGCTCAGGCTCAGAGACATAGGCGGCATAATCGTTGTGGATTTTATAAACATGAACGACAAGGCCGACAGGCAGGCGCTGCTTGACGAGCTGGGCGAGCTTGCAAAGGCGGACAGAAACCGCCTGAGGATAGTAGACATAACGCCCCTGAACCTTGTGGAAATGACGCGCAAACGCAAAAACGAAAGCACAAATTGAGCGGAGAAATACATGATTTCAACGAAAGTACCTCAAGAGGAAATACAGGCGCAGTACGAATGCGCCCAAAAGCTCAGCGCGCTGAGGACAAACAAAAAATACCACATAGTCACCATGGGCTGTCAGATGAACGTGAGGGACAGCGAGACCATGAGCGGCTGGCTCGACCTGTGCGGGTTCAAAAAGACCGACTCCCGCGAGGACGCTGACATAGTGATTTACAACACCTGCTGCGTAAGGGAAAACGCCGAAAACAAGGCGCTCGGCAACGTAATATGGCTAAAGGAGCTTAAGCGCTTTAAGCAGGACATGATTATCGGTGTATGTGGTTGCATGATGCAGGAGGAGGGCGTAGCTGAGAGCCTCAAGGCCAGATATCCGTTCATAAATCTGGTTTTCGGCACGCACAACGCCTATAAGCTGCCCGAATACATGCTCAGGGTCATATACGATCACGAGCGCGTGTTTGAGGTATGGAACAGCGACGGCAGCGTGCCCGAGGGAATGCCAACGACCAGAAACAACAGCATTTCGAGCTTCGTAAACATAATGTACGGCTGCAACAACTTTTGCACCTACTGCATAGTGCCATACGTTCGCGGCCGTGAACGTTCAAGGGACATGGAGGACGTGCTTAAGGAATGCACGGCCTTGAAGGACGCGGGCGTAAACGAGGTCACACTGCTGGGACAGAACGTGAACTCCTACATGGGCGGAGGCAGCGCGTTTGCCGAGCTGCTTAAGCGCGTGGACGAAATCGGCATAGAGCGCGTGCGCTTCATGACCTCGCATCCCAAGGACATAACCGACGAGCTGATAAACTGCTTTGGCAGCCTTAAGCACCTTATGCCCGCGCTCCATCTGCCCGTGCAGGCGGGTGACGACGAGGTGCTGAGGCGAATGAACCGCCACTACTCCCGTGAGAAGTATCTCGACACCGTAAAGAAGCTCAGGGATGTCTGCCCTGAAATCGGCCTCACCACCGACATAATCGTCGGCTTTCCCGGCGAAACCCGCGAACAGTTCGAAAAGACGCTTTCGCTTGTGGACGAGGTGAAATACGACGCGGCGTACACCTTTATCTATTCGCCCCGCAAGGGCACGCTCGCGGCGAGCTACGAAGACCCCGTGAGCATGGAAGAGAAGACAAAATGGATAGAGGAGCTTATAGTTCTTCAGCAGATGCATACGAACGCGGCGCTGGCAGCCCAGGTGGGCAAAACGCAAAAGGTGCTGGTCGAGGCCGTGTCGACAAGGAGCGACAAGACCGTAGGCGGTAAAACGCCCCGCGGCCACATGGTGAATTTTGAGGGCGACAGCGCTCTTATAGGCAAAATCGTGTCCGTAGAAATAACGGGTACGGGCAAAAACACATTGAGAGGCACACTTATCCGGGAGCAGGCATGAACGAAGTATTTGCAAAAACCAGAGAGCTGGCCGAGGCGCTTTTGGGCAGCCCCGAATATAAGGCCGTAAAGCAGGCCGAGGCCAAATGCATGGACAATAAAGAGGCCGCTGAGCTTTTGAAGCACTTTATGGACCTCAGAAACCAAATGGAGCTGCTGATGAGCTCAAACGAAAAGGAATGGGCTCAGGTGTCCAGACTATCAAACGAAATAGACGAATGCAAGCAGGCAATGGAGCTGAACGACTATATAACAGCTCTCGATAAGGCGCGCGGCGAGTTCAGCGACCTCATAGGTCAGGTGAATCGCGTGCTGCATTTCATAGTATCGGGCGACATGGAGTCCGACGAGAGCGCGGGCTGCGGCGGCTGCGCAGGCTGCGGCAGCTGCTCGGCGAAGGTGAACTGATATGGCTTTAAGCGCAATGATGCAGCAGTATCTGACTCTTAAAGAGCAGAACAAGGACGCCATACTGCTGTTCCGCGTGGGTGATTTTTACGAGATGTTCTTTGAGGACGCCATAACGGCTTCAAAGGCGCTCGATTTGACCCTGACGGGCAAGGATTGCGGGCTTGAGGAGCGCGCGCCGATGTGCGGCGTGCCCTATCACGCGGTGGACACGTACATCGCAAGGCTCGTGCAGCAGGGCTACAAGGCCGCCATCTGCGACCAGATGAGCGACCCGGCCACATCCAAGGGACTCGTTGACAGGGAGGTCACGCGCGTAGTGACCGCGGGCACGGCCACTCAGCCGGGACTGCTCAGCGAGAAGGACGCAAACTACATTCTTTCAATTCAAAAGGGCAGGCGCTCGTGCGGCCTGGCATTTTGCGACGTGTCCACAGGCGAGTTTTTCGCCTACGCTGTGGAAACGTCAAGGCTCAACCTGAGCGACGAGCTTTCGCGCATAATGCCCAGCGAAATCATAAGCAGTTCAGACACTGAGCTTGAGGATCTGTGCCGGAGCTTCGGCATCGCATTCAGCGCGCGTGACGTAAGCGAATTTGATCTGAGCACCTGCAAGCGCATAGTGAAATTGCAGTTCGGAGCGAATATGCCCGAAGACGCGCTCATGACCAAAGAGATGACCGAGGCTGCAGGCGCGCTTATGAAATACCTCAACGAAACCCAGCGCACCGCCCTTAACCACATAAACCAGCTTAAGCTTTACGAGTACCGGGCTTACATGATGCTCGACCGCGCGGCGGCCACCAACCTCGAAATCGTATCCTCGATACGCGAAAAATCCCGCCGCGGCTCGCTCCTGGGCGTTACAGACAACCCGCTTACCTCCATGGGCGCGCGTCAGCTAAAGGAAGGGCTGGAGAGGCCGCTGCTCGACATTAAGGCCATAAACGACCGCCTCAACGCTG
>JAFPYA010000215.1 GCA_017412445.1 Clostridia bacterium | reverse complement strand
CAAAAATGTAGAAACAAAGCGCATTTTCATCACCTACCCCGACATGGACGATAATATCGTAGACATGGTCGAAAAGGCAATACTCGAGGAACATCCGTTCAAAGAAGTACTGCGTTCAAACGCCGGCTGCACAGTCGCCAGTCACTGCGGTCCCAAAACCCTGGGCATACTTTTCTACGAAGCGGAATAATTCCACTACAATTAGATTACAGGGAGGCAACACATGCGCATAGGCTTTGACAACGATAAGTACATCAAGATACAGTCCGAACGCATTCAAAAGCGAATTGCTGAGTTTGGCGGCAAGCTCTACCTCGAATTCGGCGGCAAGCTTTTTGATGATTACCATGCTTCCCGCGTGCTGCCCGGTTTTGAGCCTGACAGCAAAATCAGGATGCTCAAAGCCATAAGCGATGATGTTGAGATAATTGTCGCCATCTGCGCAAACGACATTGAGAAAAACAAGCAAAGAGGCGACCTCGGCATCTCATATGACGATGACGCGCTCAGATTGATGGACGTGTTCCGCAGCATGGGCTTTTACGTGGGCGGCGTGGTAATAACGCAATACGAAAACCAGCCCAGCGCAGATTTGTTCCGCCGAAAGCTCACGAGCCTCGGCATACGCTCTTACAGACATTATCCCATAAAGGGTTATCCGCATTCTATAAGCGATATAGTCTGCGAGGAAGGCTACGGTCGCAACGAATATATCGAAACCTCTCATCCGCTCGTCGTCGTCACCGCGCCCGGCCCTGGCAGCGGAAAGATGGCGACCTGTTTAAGCCAGCTTTACCACGATTTCAAGCGCGGCATATCCTCTGGTTATGCCAAGTTTGAGACCTTCCCCGTGTGGAATCTGCCGCTCAACCATCCCGTTAATCAGGCTTATGAGGCTGCCACAGCCGACCTTAACGACGTAAACATGATAGACCCCTACCACCTCGAGGCCTACGGCATAACGGCAGTAAACTACAATCGTGACGTCGAAATCTTCCCTGTGATGCAGGCCATGTTCGAGCGTCTGCTCGGGCACTGCCCCTACAGCTCCCCCACCGACATGGGCGTGAACATGATAAAGCAGTGCATAGTTGACGACGATGTGTGCAAGGAGGCTTCCCGCCGCGAAATCCTGAGGCGCTACTATACCGCGCAGGTCGAAGCCAGGCGCCTCGGCGAGGAAACCGAAACGCTGAGAAAAATGGAGCTGATAATAAAGCGCGCCGGCATCACTAAGGACATAATGCCCGCCATAAGCGCGGCCATGCTTAAGGAGCAACTTACAGGAGCTCCCGCCGCGGCGCTTGAGCTTGAAGACGGCAGGGTCATCACCGGCAAAACCAGCCCTCTGTTGGGGGCCGCTTCGGCGCTAATGCTTAATGCTCTCAAGGCGCTTGCAGGCATAGACAGTGAGGTCAAGCTGCTGCCTCCCGAGGTCATTGAGCCTATTACCGAGCTAAAAATCAAGAATCTGGGGCACCATAATCCGAGGCTTCATACCGACGAGGTGCTGGTGGCGCTGTGCGTTTCCGCCGCAACAAATCCCGACGCGGCACTGGCTCAAACGCAGTTGTCCAAGCTCAAGGGCTGCGACGTTCACT
>JAFPYA010000214.1 GCA_017412445.1 Clostridia bacterium | reverse complement strand
GAGACCGTAATCCTCACCCAGCAGATACTGCAGGCCATCTACGATTCCTCTGACAGCCACAAGGAAATCACCCTGTAAGGAGCGCCCCATGAACATAGGATTTATAGATTACTACCTCGACGAGTGGCACGCCAACAACTATCCCCGCTTCATTGACGAAGCCACAAACGGCGAAATGAAGGTGACCCTTGCCTACGGTCACATAGACAGTCCGATCGGCGGCAGAACCACAGTTGAGTGGTGTCGAGACATGAATATTCCCATGGCCAAGTCGATCGACGAGGTGTGCGAAAAGTGCGACGCCATAATCGTACTCTCTCCGGACAACTGCGAGATGCATGAGCTGCTTTGCCAAAAGCCGCTCTCAACCGGCAAGCGCGTATATGTCGACAAGACCTTCGCACCTGACTACGAAACCGCAAAGCGCATCTTCGACGTGGCGAAAGCGCACAACACGCCATGCTATTCCACCTCTGCACTCAGGTTTGAGGAGGCTTACAAGGGCATAAAGGACGTCCAGGCCATAGCGTCCTGGGGACCCTACGGCTTTGAAACCTACGCGATTCATCAGCTTGAGCCCATAATGATGATGATAGACGCCAAGCCCGCAAAGGTACTCTACACTCCGGGCGTGCACAGCTACACGCTCACCATCGTATTTGAGGACGGCAGAACCGCCACGGTGTCGGGCTTCGACGCCGACAGCCCGTTCATGATGAACGTCGAGACAAAGGACAAATGCTTCGTGCTCGAAGCTAAGAGCGACTACTTCCACGGCTTTATTTTGAACCTCGTCAACTTCTTCAAAACCGGCGAGGGCGCGGTGCCTCACGAAGAAACGCTGCGCATAATGGCCGTAAGGGGCGCGGGGCTTAAGGCCTCTAAGCATCCGGGCGAGTGGATAAACGTATAAGAGCGTAAATGAAAAGCGCGACGGTTTCCGCCGCGCTTTTTATTTGCATTATGCCTGACCTAAATCCGCTTTCATCCATCTGCCGCTCCTGAGTCTCAGGCGGAAGACCACCGCGCGGAATATCCATTCGACCAGTTGACCCAACCATATTCCGTATATGCCGAGCTTTGCGAAGTTTATAAGAATATAGCCGGTGCCTATCCTGCCTATTGCGAGCGCAATAAGGCTTATCACGGTCGTAAACACGGCATCGCCCGCCGCACGATTGGCAGTGGGTATTACAAAGCCGTCGCTCCAGAACAGGGGCATTGGGAACGCGCTTATGGCGAGCGACACGTATACATATTTTACCGCGTCCGCACTCGGTGCGTACAGCTTCATTATCAAGGGCGTCATGGGGTAGAGGAGCAGTATGGCAAACAGGAGCACAAAGCGCCCCACGTATACGATGTTTCTGCAATAGTGCTCATACAGCTTGGAATTCTTTGCACCTATACACTGGCCGCAAACGGTGTTGGTGATGTTGGTGAGCGAATAGCCGAAAACGTAGTACAGCATGAACATGGAATTGGCTACGCCGTTTGCGTCGGTCTGCGCCACTGGCATCTTGCTGATAAACATGCTCACTATAAGCATTCCGCCCTGAAACAGCACCTGCTCTATCGAAATGGGAATGCCCAGCGAAACGATATCCCGCGCGATCTTTGGATCAAAGTGCAGAAAATCCCTCCAGCGCATGCCTAAGCCGCAGTGGGAACGCATCAGCCAAAACATTGCAAAGACCGTGCCTATAACGCGGGCGGTCAGGAAGCTGAGCCCCGAGCCGGCTACACCCATGCCCAAACCGTTTATATACAACAGCGAGCAAAGTAGATGCACCGAGTTTATTATAAGTGTAAGCGTAAGGCTGCTCTTTGTGTCGCCCACTGAGCGGAACGCGGCAAAGATTACGTTGAATAGCGAATAGGGGATTATGGAAAGCCCGAAATATTTAAGATATTTGCCCGCGTCAAGCACGATTTCACGCGTCACTGATGGATAAAAGAATCTCACGATATTTGTGCCGAAGAGGCTCAGCAGTATGCCAAACACGCTGCCGATCAACGTGCATACCACGCAACCTTCGCCAATGGCTTCCCTTATTGCCAGTGCGTTTGTGCTGCCCTTGGCTCTTGCAATCACTATGCCTGTGCCGACAGACAGCGCTGAATATACGGCAAAGGCCAGATTACTTATTGAGCCTGCGTAGGTCATTGCCGTTATTGCGCCCGCGCCGGAGGAGGAAACCATGGCAGAGGACAAAATGCCTATGCCGAATATAAAGAGCTGATCCAGAAGCAAAGGTATAAACATGCCCCTGAGCTGTTCATACGTGAACAGCTCGCTGTCCAGCCGTCCCTTCAGCGAACGGACGAGCCTTGCGTGCGCGGCCTTAAACACAGTTACGCCTCCAAGCTTTTATGACGTGAATTATAAGGCACAAAGCACGTTATTGCAATACACAAAAAAGTTATTTATTTGCTCTGTTGCGGGTTTACAAGTTAACTTTACCGTGCTATCATCTTTATAAGCAAAAAGGAGTGATTAAGTTGAACGCTTATTCCGAGCTTTTCCGAAACAAGCCGATGGTACTCATAATGAGCCTGCCCGTTAACGACGCCACCATATGCCGCGCCGCGTTTGAAGCGGGCGCTGACGCGGTGAAAGTGCACATAAACCTGCATCACAACGCGGGCGGTGAAACACTGGGGGATTACGATTACAACAGACAAACCTTTGAAACCATGCTCGCCGAGGCAAGGGGACCCATGGGCATAGTGCCTGGCGCATCGGCCCCGGCCATAATGAAGGACGCGGAGAAGGTGAAGCAGTCGGGCTTTGATTTTATATCGTTCTACACAAAGCATATGCCCGTCTCCGCCCTGCCTTTCCGGCAGGAGCTTATGGCTGCCTGCGACAAGGACTATACGACAGGCGAAATCGAAAGCTGTGAGCGAATGGGCGCCAGCGTAATAGAGGCCTCAATAATACCCTACGAGGAGTACGGCACTGCGCTCAATTTCAGAGATGTAGCAAGGTACGGAGCAATCGCCCGCGCCACGAGCCTGCCCGTGGTTGTGCCCACGCAGCGCTTTATTGCGCCCGGAGATGTAAGGCTTTTGCATGCAGCGGGAGTACGCGGAATAATGATAGGCGCGGTGGTCACTGGCAAGACGCTTGAAGGCATAAGCAGCGCTGTAAAATACTTCAGAGAGGCGATAGACAACCTGTGAACGTGCTTTTGCTGCCGCTCGACAGCCGCCCGTGCAACTGCCGCTGGCCTGAGCAAATGCTCTCTCACGCGGGGCATACCTGCATAAAGCCCGCACCTGAGGACATGGATTATTTCAGAAGACCCGCAGAGTTTGAAGCACAAAGGCGCTTTCTGAATGAAAACGCAAACAGGGCCGACTGCTTTGTTTTGTCCGTAGACAAGCTTTGCTACGGCTCGCTGCTTGCGTCGAGAGATGATTTGACAGACCTCAAGACAGCGTTCGACCGGCTGAACACTGTAAAGGAAATCAAACGCAAATATCCGTCCCTCAACATACACGCCGTGAGTGTAATCATGCGCGCCTCGGTAAGCGCCTTGTGCGGGGGAGACCTCTCCACCTACAACAATATGTCGCTATACAGCCTCTACTCCGGTATAGAGCGGTACTATTGCGAAAAGGGCAATCAAAAGGCACAAAAGCACTTTGCAGCGCTTGCCCAAAGGCATAAAGCCCTCATGGACGAAGACACCGTCAAGCGCTATCATTATGTGAGAGAAAGAAATCACGCGCTCAACATGGAGTGCGTCAGGATGTGCGCGGACGGCACGTTTTCGTCACTTTTGCTTTTGCAGGAGGACGCGGCAAAGTACGGCTTCCATACTGCGGAACAATCTGAGCTTAAAACTCTTGTTCGGGAAACGGGCGCAAAAAACGCCTTTTTGCACAACGGCGCGGACGAGGGCTGCTGCATGGCGGCGATGCGCGCCGTTAACCGCGACAGGATAAGGCTGGATATAAGATATTCGTACGGGCTGGGCGGCTTTACCGCGCTTTACGAGGACAGACCCTTCAATGTCAATCTCGCAGATTCATTGCTTTACCAGTCAATACGGCAGGACGCTTCAACGCCGGTGCGCCTCGTTATTCACGCGCCCGTGCACAACCGCCAAACCGAAGCCGCGGCACAAAACGAATGCAGCGAGGATATAAACAAGACGATAGCATTGATAAGGGATGGCCTGACGCACGGAAAAAAAGTATACCTGCTCGACGTCGCATATGCAAACGGCGGCAGCCTGCGTTTGATCAGCGCACTTAAGAGCGAAGGGCTTCTTAGTGCAATAGACGGCTACAGCGCGTGGAACACCGCCAGCAATTCCCTGGGCAGCATGCTGAGCTCAATCGTCTCGGACAGCGCGGCAGGCTGCAGCGATCATCTTTTCAAGTGGGAACGCATCATAGATGACGCGCTTTACGAGGGGATGCTTCGCCAAAGGCTCACTGCTGCCGTAAGTGAAAAAGGGGATGATCCGTTAAACCTCAAGGATCCAAATTATGCGCAAAATCTGCTTACAGGCGAGCTTTCCGCGCTGTTTGAGTGCGAAAACTGGCCGTTGACGCTGAAAAGCGATAACCCGCGCTCCTGTCCTTACACAGTCACCGCCTCATTGCCATGGAACAGACTGTTTGAGGTCGATATCCGCGTCGGCAACGCCTGAACGCGGACTTTTTATGCTTTATATTAAATTAATATATACTGAACTGATTTAGTATTGACTAAATCAGTTTAATATTGCAAAATATGCTCGAAAGGAGAGCAATCTGATGCAGGAACAAAGACTTAAGGCATTAGGCGAACCCTGCCGCTACAGGCTGATGCTCCTTATGCAGCAAAGGAGCTACTGCGTGGCGGCACTTGCGCATGCAAGCGGCATGAGCGAGTCGAGCGTGAGCCAGCACTTGAAGGTATTAAGGGAAGCCGGACTTGTGACCGGCGTAAAGCGCGGCTTTTACACTCACTACACGATAAACCGCGAGGCGCTGGGCGAAGTGATAAGCGCGCTCAGCATGCTCGTGGAGAAAAAGCCCATCCCATGCGACAGACCCTATTACGGCTGCTCAGAAGCGGAATATGTAAGGTGCAAGGCATATGTGCCGCCCGAGGAAAGACAGGACAATAAGGAGAACTGAACGGCATGCTGAAACGTTTTATCGCCTACTACAAGCCCCACAAAAAGATGCTGGCGCTGGATATGCTGGCATCGCTGCTGATATCGGTAATCGGCATGGTTTACCCCATAGTCACAAGAAAAATGCTGAACGACTATATACCCAACAAGCTCTACAGCACCATTATCTGGGCGGGCGTGATAGTGCTTACGCTCTACTTTATCAGGATGCTGCTCAGGTATTTTGTGCAGTATTACGGTCATATGGTAGGTGTGGGCATGCAGTCTCAGATGAGAAGAGACTTGTTTGCGCACCTTGAAACATTGCCCTTCACCTTCTACGACAACCACGAGACAGGCCGAATAATGAGCCGCATAACCAGCGATTTGTTTGAGGTGTGCGAGCTTGCGCACCACGGCCCCGAGAACCTGCTGATAAGCTCGGCGATGATAATTCTTTCGTTCAGCTATCTTTGCAGCATAAACGTGTATTTGACGCTCATAGTGTTTGCGTGCGTGCCGTTGCTTGTGTGGGTTACGCTTCACTTCAGAAAACCCATGCGCAAGGCTTTTGACGACAGGCGCAAGAGCAACGCCACTATCAATGCCGCAGTCGAAAGTTCGATAACGGGCATAAGAGTCACCAAGGCCTACACAAACAGCGATGTTGAGGTCGAAAAATTCGCCGTGGGCGACAGGCAGTTCGTGGACGCCTCCCGCCGCTCTTACAAGGCGATGGCCAGCTTCCTTTCGTCTACGGCCTTCATAACCGACGTGTTCAACGTTATCATACTGATTGCGGGCGGCCTGTTCATGTACGCAGGCGAAATCGACTTTGGCGATTATTCGGCCTTTGTGGTGTCTGTCAACCTGTTTATTTCGCCGGTGAATACGCTTATAAACTTCATGGAGCAGTTCCAAAATGGCGTCAGCGGATTTAAGCGCTTTCTTGAGGTCATGGACGTGGAGCCCGAAAAGCAACCTGCGGATGCCGGGGAGCTTACCGATGTTCAGGGCGAAATCGAATTTAAAAACGTCACCTTCAACTACGATACCACTCAGGGCGTGCTGCAAAACGTGAGCCTCAAAATCAAAAAAGGCTCGAAGCTCGCCTTGGTTGGCCCAAGCGGCGGCGGCAAGACCACGCTGTGCCACCTGCTGCCGAACTTTTACCGTCTTGAAGAAGGACAGGGCAGCATACTCATCGATGGCAAGGATATAAGGAGCCTTACGCTTGAATCCGTGCGCAGGAATATAGGCATAGTGCAGCAGGATGTTTTCCTGTTTGTGGGCACTATACGCGACAACATACTCTACGGCAAGCCCGGCGCAAGCGAGGACGAAATGATACTTGCCGCAAAGCGTGCCAACATTCACGACTACATTATGTCGCTTGAAAACGGCTACGATACCGAGATAGGCGAGAGGGGCGTAAAGCTCAGCGGCGGCCAGAAGCAGCGCCTGTCTATAGCCCGCGTGTTCCTTAAGGACCCGGCTATACTCATACTTGATGAGGCTACTTCGGCGCTCGACAACACCACCGAGGTGCTCATACAGCACGCGCTGGACGAGTTGTGCAAGGGCAGAACCACGCTCGTGGTCGCGCACCGCCTGTCCACTATACGCAACGCCGACGACATCGCTGTGGTCATAAACGGAAAGATCACCGAGCACGGCACCCATGACGAGCTTATGGCAATGCAGGGCACATACTACAGCCTGTATTCCCTGCAGTTCCGTGAAAACGACATAGTAGCATAAAATCATTCATCATAAAAAAGTACCGCTCCAAATCGGAACGGTACTTTTTTCGGGCTTGGAATTACTTCCTTGACTCCGCGATGG
>JAFPYA010000213.1 GCA_017412445.1 Clostridia bacterium | reverse complement strand
TGGGCGGTGGATGTGTCGATTATGCAGGTGTCCGGGTTTTCGACGAGCCCGGCGCTTTCGATCGCCGCGGCGTCCGGCAGGCACAAAAATGTAATGTCGCTTTTGTTCGCCGCATCCCTCTTTGCGTTTGCGTCCTTTCTCAGTTCGTCGGAGAGCTTTATAAGCTCAATGTCTTTCCTTTCGCTGAGGCGCTGTTCTATTCTCAGCCCCGTGGTGCCGCTCGAGCCGTCTATAAACACTTTTTTCATGTGTGTCTCCATAAAAATGCATATTTATGCATTTTATTATACATAATAGTGTATAATAATGCAATTAACGGCGTATTTATTGTATGTTAAATCACAAATACTGCATATGGCCATTTTGCGGTACATTAGGTTAAAATAACGTGAGGCGCTATAATTCTGTTGACTTTTTTATTAAGGAGTGCTATCATTATCGCAATTTCATACAGACGCGATGACGAAGATGGTCTTTGTTTGCGGCATCAAGAGAGGAGCCGGTTGGGTGCGAGGCTTCATGCGCGCGGCAAAGCGGTGGCTTCCGAGCAGAGGAAAGAACGTTTGAAGCAGTTCAAACAATTAGACTCCTCCGTCCGCCCGCGCAGGGGCTGAAACAAGGGCATGCTTCAGGCATGAATTTGAGTGGTACCGCGGATTTTTCCGTCTCAAAGCACAAGGCTTTGAGGCGTTTTTATTTGGAGGCAGGCATGAATCAGATTACCGGGCTGGAATTCAAGCTCCAGGAGATGGCAAGCCGCATAAAGGAGCTCAGGCTGATTGAGAATCTTACGCAGCAGGAGATGGCCGACAAGACGGGCGTAAGCCTCGAGGAGTACATCGCCTGCGAGGAAGGCAAAAGCGACCTGAACTTCGCGTTCATATACCGCTGCGCGCTGGTGCTGAGGGTCGACGTGACGGACATAATCGAGGGCGCAAGCCCCACTCTGTCCAGCTACATAGTCACCCGAAACGGCGGCGGACAGCTGATACAGCAGGCGCACGGCATGGTCTATTACAATCTGGCCGCGCAGTTCAAAAACCGCATCGCCGAGCCGCTGTATGTAAACGCCGCCTTCAGCGAGGAGGCCCAGTATAAGGACATAGAGCTGACCTCCCACGCCGGACAGGAGCTGGATATAGTAATCAACGGAAAGCTCAAGGTGCAGGTGGGCACGCACTGGGAGGTGCTGGGCCCCGGCGACAGCATTTACTACGATTCCTCCACCCCGCACGGCATGATCGCCGTGGACGGCAGCGACTGCCTGTTCTACGCCATAGTATTAAACCCCAGCGGCGAGCCTATACCCGAGCTTCAGAACACCTCGATGACCCTGCCCAAGGAAGCGCCCAAGCCCGCCCCGGTCAAAAAGGCCGAGACAGAGGAGCATCTGTGGCAGCGCTACATAGACGTAGAAGAAAATGACGACGGCTCGTTAAAGAAGATCAGCTTTAAAAACGGCGAACATTTCAACTTTGCCTTCGACATCGTGGACGAGATGGCAAAGCGTGAACCGGACAAGCTGGCCCTTTTGCACATTTCCCGCGACAAGCAGGAGCGCCGCTTCACATTTGCAGACATCTCCCGCCTGTCCAACCGCGCCGCCAACTACTTTAAGTCCCTTGGCATCAAGAAGGGCGACCGAGTGCTTATGATGCTCAGGCGCCACTATCAGTTCTGGATTGCAATGATGGCGCTGAACAAAATAGGCGCGGTTGCGATACTGGCCACGAACCAGCTGCTCAAAAAGGATCTCGTGTACCGCTTCGACAAGGCGGGTGTGAGCGCGGTTTTGTGCACCGCTACGGGCGCCTGCGCAGAGCAGTGCGAGCAGGCCGCCGCCGAATGTCCCAAGGTGAAGACGCTTATAATCGTGGATGGCGAGCGCGAGGGCTGGCACAACTTCGACGAGGAATACCGCATGTTCCGCTCCACCTACACCCCGGCCAAGGACACGCCGCGCCCCGAGGGCGAGGATATGCTTTTGATGGTGTTCACAAGCGGCACGACCGGCTACCCCAAGATTGCCACCCACACCCACACGTATCCCCTCGGCCACTTCCTGACCGCCCATTACTGGCATCAGGTCGACCCCAACGGCCTGCACCTGACCATATCGGACACAGGCTGGGCGAAGAGCATGTGGGGCAAGCTGTACGGCCAGTGGCTCAGCGAAGGCGCGCTGTTCGTGTACGACTTTGACCGCTTCGACGCCAACGACATACTGCCGATGTTCAAAAAGTACAACATCACAACCTTCTGCTGCCCGCCCACGATGTACCGCTTCATGATAAAGGAGGATCTGAGCAGGTTCGACTTAAGCAGCATAAAGCACGCCACCATAGCGGGCGAGGCAATGAACCCCGAGGTGTTCAACCAGTTCAAGAAGGCGACCGGCCTGTCCATAATGGAGGGCTTCGGCCAGAGCGAAACCACGGTGATGATAGGCAACCTCGTGGGCATGACGCCCAAAATCGGCTCTATGGGCAAGCCCGTGCCTCAGTACGACGTGGACATAGTCGATCCCGAGGGCAAGAGCGTGCCCGTTGGTGAAACCGGCGAAATCGTCATCCACGTTGAAAACGGTCTCCCCTACGGCCTGTGCCGCGGCTATTACGACGACACGCTCGGCAAGCCCGTGCTGGACACGCACGACGGCCTGTACCACACCGGCGACACCGCCTGGAAGGACGAGGACGGCTACTACTGGTACGTGGGCCGCGTGGACGACGTTATCAAGTCCTCTGGCTACCGCATAGGGCCGTTTGAAATCGAAAACGTTATTATGGAGCTGCCCTACGTATTGGAGTGCGGCGTGAGCGCTGCCCCGGACGAGATACGCGGTCAGGTGGTCAAGGCCAGCATCGTTCTGACCAAGGGCACCGTGGGCACGGAGGAGCTGAAGAAGGAAATTCAAAACTACGTAAAGCACCGCACCGCGCCCTACAAATACCCCCGCATAGTCGTATTCAAGGACGAATTGCCCAAGACCACCAGCGGCAAGATCATAAGAAAGCAGCTGTAATCGGAATAAAAAAAAGGCGAAGGCTCGCGCAAAAACCGAGCTTTCGCTTTTTTATGTTAACGCACAGGCGTTTTCAGACTGCAGATGGCCGCCTGAATCCCCGGAGGTTCCGGATACCTTCCCTGCGATTCAAAAGGCAGAAGTAAGCGGAGCAGATTCTGGCGGAGGCGGAGA
>JAFPYA010000212.1 GCA_017412445.1 Clostridia bacterium | reverse complement strand
GCTTCCGACGGCAGCGGCAACCAGATGGAGATCGGCTTCGACACCTCCAAGGTCATGGTAACCTATGACTTCGGCGGCGAGTACGGCGAGATCACCGACAGCCTGCAGAACTGGGCCAACTGGGCGAACAACGCCACTATCGAGTCCATCGACAGCAAGCTGGGCAAGTTCTCCGACTACAGCTACAACACCCGTTGCCAGATCACTGCCGGCATCGAGCGCGCTCTGCTCAACTGGTTCACCACCACCCCCCTGTACTACAGGAACGTGGCGAGCCTGAAGAGCCAGAAGGTCGAGTGGGCTGTGGATCAGTACCTGAACATCATCGGCTTCGGCGGCATCGAGTTCTACACCTACAACTACGACGACGCTGAGTGGGCCGATTACATCGCCAACAACACTCTGGTTTACTAATTCGCGTTATTAACCAATCGGGCGGGCATGGGCGCATGCGTTCCATGCCCGCATTACACGTCTGTTGGTATTGACGTATTTACGCATCTTTCTTTTTCCCCCGAATTTAATATTGCCGGCCGCCGGCATACGTCTGTTTTTGGCAAACGTATCGGGGATTTTGTGATTTTTTGGAGGTTGAGCCCAAATGAGCAATCGACAGGGAATGGGCAGATACATAGTACAAAGAATACTGTATATGCTGCTCACGATGTTCGTAATCACCCTAATGTGCTTTATTCTTATAAAGCTGCTGCCGCTGCCGCTTATAAAGGAGCAGGGGCGCGATCCCACCTTGGTGCTGCTCAGGCGCGAAAAGATGGGCTACAATAAACCCATTATGGTGCAGTTCTTCCTGTACATGAAGGGAATATTCACCGAATGGTACTGGGGCGTTGGCGAACAGATGTACGACTCGCTGCCCATTTGGGATGTTATGATGCAAAAGCTGCCCTACACAGTGGTTGTGAACCTGTACTCGATACTGATTTCCATACCGCTGGGTCTGCTTTTGGGCATCTATGCCGCGCTCAAGAAGAACAAGTGGCAGGATGCCACCATTTCCACCCTGGTAATGGTGTTCATAAGCGTGCCCTCCTACGTGTACGCCTTCCTGGTGCAGTACATCTTCTGCTTTAAGCTGCAGTGGTTCCCGCTGCTGCTCGCTTCCGAGAGCGAAGCGGGTTCGCTGATGAGCTGGACGATGTTCAAGTCCATGGTGCCCGCCGTGATGAGCCTCTCGTTTGGCGTCATCGCCGGCTTCACCAGATACACGCGCGCTGAGCTCAGTGAGGTGCTGACGGGCGACTACATGCTGCTCGCCAGAACCAAGGGTCTGACCAAGAGGCAGGCCATCTCGCGTCACGCCATGCGCAACGCAATGGTGGTCATACTGCCCATGATCATAGGCGAGTTTATAGGTATCCTCGGCGGTTCGCTGATTATTGAAAACATATTCGGCATCCCCGGCATAGGCAACCTGTACATCAACTCGATCAACCTCAGGGACTACAACTTCTTTATGGCTTTGACTATATTCTATACCCTGATAGGTCTCGTGTCGGGTATAGTTATCGATATAAGTTACGGATTTATTGATCCGAGAATCAGGATGGGTTCAAAGAAATGACGACTAATCAGAATAATTTCAACCTGAACGACATCCCACAGGAAAAGTTTGAGTTTGTGCAGCTGAACGAGACACTGCACGACGAGCGCATAAAAACCAAGGCCATCGGTTACGTGGGCGATGCGTGGATAAGGTTCAGAAAAGACAAAAGCGCCGTTATCGCGTTCATACTGATACTGGTGCTGGCGCTGTTTGCCATAATCGTGCCGCTTTTGTCCAGCTACACGGTTGAATTCCGCGACGCCTATTACCGCAACATAATGCCTCGCCTTCCCCTGTTCAAAAACGCGGGCTTCTGGGACGGAGGCAAAAACCTTACGCTCAACAAGGCGGGCTACCTCTACTATCAGGCGATAGGCGCGGAGACCGGCAAGAGCGCCATCATCAGCCTCAAAAAGGAATACGTCGATTCCACCGGCGAAATGCGCTACGACGTGAGGACCGACAGCTATCACCGCATCGGCTTTGTGTATCAGAACCTGAGCCAGAGCGAGTATGAAAGCCTCATGGCCTACCAGAACGAGACCGGCAAGCAGGTCATATACCCGCTGGCCAAGACCCACAACGCCACGAGCGAGGCCTACGTAAACGGCAACGACGGCGCCAACTTCTGGTACAAGCTGGTCGACGAGAGCCGCACCACGAGCGGCGAGCCCGTGCTGGACGAGAACGGCAACTTCATACCCAACTATGTCACCTCCTCAAACGAAAACGAGGCGGGCTACAACTCGCTGCGCATAGAGGGCGACGGACAGGACGGCGTATGGTACGTCTACGCCTTCAGAAACGGCCGCACCGGCAACTACTACAAGGTGAGGGTCAACTACGAGGAGTACTTCATATATAAGAACGGCTTCAGCCCGAACTTCATCTTCGGCACCAACGTGCACGGTCAGGATATATTCACCTGCCTTGCCATAGCCGCGCGCTTCAGCCTGCTGCTCGCTATCGCCGTCGCGTCCATCAACTTCATAATCGGCGTAATCTACGGCTCCGTGGCCGGCTACTACGGCGGTTGGGTGGATATGCTCATGGAGCGCATAAGCGACATACTGGCCTCCGTGCCCTTCATGGTCGTGGCGACGCTGTTCCAGCTGCACCTGGCTGAAAAGGTCGGCCCCGTCATTTCGCTTCTGTTCGCGTTCATAATGACGGGTTGGGTCGGCACGGCCAGCCGCGTGCGCACTCAGTTCTACCGCTTCAAGGGTCAGGAGTACGTGCTCGCCGCGCGTACCCTCGGCGCAAGTGACAGGCGACTGATATTCAAGCACATATTCCCCAACTCGCTGGGCACGATCATCACCGGCGCGGTGATGACCATTCCGGGCGTAATCTTCTCGGAATCCATGCTCAGTTACCTGCACATAATCAACCTTGACACTTCACGCACGCTCACCTCCATAGGTACGATGCTGTCTCAGGGTCAGGCGCAGTTGCAGAACTACCCCCACGAGATACTGTTCCCGGCGCTGTTCATAGCCATACTGGAGATCTCCTTCAACCTCTTCGGCAACGGCCTGCGCGACGCGCTGAATCCTTCTTTGAGAGGAGCGGATAACTGATATGTCAAAGCTTGAAGTAAACAATCTGACGATTTCGTTCCGCACCACAAACGGCGCGGTCCGCGCGGTGCGCGATATATCCTTCAGCTTCGAGGAAGGCGAGACGCTGGCCATAGTCGGCGAGAGCGGCAGCGGCAAGAGCGTGACCACCCGCGCCATTATGGGCATACTGGCGGGCAACGCGATGGTCGACGGCGGCGAGATTATCTACGACGGCAAGGATCTGCTCAAGATTCCCGAGGATGAGTTTCATAACCTGCGCGGCCACAAGCTGGCCATGGTGTTCCAGGACCCCCTGAGCGCCCTGAACCCCATCATGCGCATAGGTAAGCAGCTCACCGAGGCCATGCTGCTCAACAACAAGGAGCGCAGGCGCGACGGCCGCAAGTCCTTCAACAGCATGCTCAAGACCCTTAAGGAGACCATGCACGAGTGCGGCGGCATCGACAACGTGGACGAAAAGATCGCCACGTTCGACAAGTTCACCAAAATCGGCGTGGACCTCGAGTTCCACTACGAGGAGGCCAAGGAATCGCTGATAGAGGCGCAGGACTGCGTGGAGGAGATTCAGACCGCAGTGCTGCAGCGCAATCCCAGGGGCGCAAACGAGGCCTGCGGCAGGTTGATTAAAGCCGTAAAGATGATGGACGACCCCTACCTGCTGCCCCACGGCAAGACGACCGTACAGAATAACGTGGCCGCGATAAACACTCTCGTTGCGGAGTATAGAAAGAACCCCGCCTCCGAGGATTGCAAGGCCAAGCTCAACAAGAGCCTCGACATGCTGGCCGAAACATTTAAATCCATATTGGACGTTGAGGAGCCCAACTTCTTCCGCATAGGCTACGCGGTCTATTCGGGCAAGGCGCCTCAGCCCGGGAGCGAGAGCATTCACGATATAAATGAAAAGGCCAGACAGCTGCTGGACGACGGCTTCATGCTGGCCTTCAGGCGCGACGTTGAAAAGGCGCTGGCCTATTCCGAAAAGAAGAGCAACACGCGCAAGGCCGCGGCGGTTCAGAAGCTTGACAAGGCCGAGAAGGTGTTCAGCAAGGAAGAGCTGGAGCTGGACGCCTGCAAGCCCGCCCTGAACGAGGCGTCGAGCGCGGTCGCCGCGTCTATCGACCCGCTGCAGCTGGACAAAAACAGCCAGATTTACGTCTACCGCTCCAGCGCCAGGGCGCTTCTGAACAGGTACAGGAGGGGCTTTAGCCAAAACAAGAGGGAGCAGAACCGCTACGCCCTTGAAAAGCGCAAGTACGACCAGCAGGTCGCCGCAGGCAAGCAGCCGGCCTCCGTGATTCCCATGAACCTGATAGATCAGGACGCGGCGCGCCGCACGCTGGTAAACACCACCAGGAACGTAAAAAAACAGCTTGAGAGCGAAATCGCAAACGGAGCAGGCAGCAACTACGCCGCCCGCGCCGAGCAGATGATAGACTACCTCAAGGCCAGAGCCAGCGACTACGCCTACAAGCTCTCCAAGGGCATGGCGCGCCACAGGGCTATAGAGCTTATGAAGGAGGTCGGCATCCCCGAGCCTCACAAGCGCTATAAGCAGTACCCCTTCGAGTTTTCCGGCGGCATGCGCCAGAGGATAGTCATAGCCATTGCGCTCTCCGCGAACCCGGACATACTCATCTGCGACGAGCCCACCACCGCTCTGGACGTGACCATACAGGCGCAGATCCTCGAGCTCATCAACCGCCTGAAGCGCGAGCGCAAGCTCTCGGTCATATTCATCACCCACGATCTGGGCGTCGTTGCCAACATGGCGGACAAGATCGCCATTATGTACGCGGGCAAGATAGTGGAGTACGGCACGGCGGACGAGGTCTTCTACGACCCGCGCCATCCCTACACATGGGCGCTGCTGAGCTCCATGCCCGACCTTGAAACCAAAGAAAAGCTGGAGGCCATACCCGGCACGCCTCCTGACATGATACTGCCGCCCGAGGGCGACGCGTTTGCCGCGCGCAACAAGTACGCCATGCGCATCGATTTCGAGCAGCAGCCCCCGGCGTTCAAAATCACGGACACCCACTGGGCGGCCACATGGCTGCTCCATCCGAACGCTCCTCATCAGGACCCGCCCGCCATCGTTACCGAGCGCATACAGCGCATGAAGGCGGAGCAGGCGGCGCGCGAAAAAGCCGGGGAGCTTAAGAAGGGAGGCGCCGACGCATGAAGACCGCAAAAGTAACTTCGCTTATAGTCAAAATCGTAGGCTGGGTGTTTATCGCCCTGGCGCTGGTGCTCACCATCTACAATCTCGCCAACGACTCCGCATCGTGGAAAGAGATGAGGAGCATGCTCAAAAACGTCGATGAAAGCACCGGCGCGTTTGAGCGCGTGGCCTTCGACCATCAGTATTTCAAGGCGCTGATAAGCGCGGCTGGCACCAAGACCCAGACCGACGAGGAGCGCGTCGAGGACGTGCGCCGCTGGTTCGCCCCGTGGGAGGAGCAGATGGTCGAGGGCAAGGCCGCCAAGGACGCCGCCGAGATCGATGCCTTCTACGCCGAATTCAACGAGACCTTTGACGCAAAGGCCTACCTCGAGTTCTACGAGAACATGGAGAGCAGCGAGGAAACGAGGCACATAAAGCAGGCCATAGATTACCTCGACGCCAACGTGAAGCCCGCAAGCGGCAAGGGCGGCAAGCTCGCCAAGCTTCAGGCGGCTTCCGTTGAGGACGACATGGTGAAGCTCTACGCTTCTTACACCGAGCTCTACGGCGAGGAGGCGGGCACCTATCTCGAGTTCGTTGAGAGCATCGCCTATCTGGTTAAGCAGGATATAGACGCGGGCAAGAGCGTAAGCGACATCAAGGCCTTTACAAACAATTTGGGCGCCGAGGACTACGCTTCTGCGCTGGCGCTCATACGCGAGCAGGAGAGGGAAGCGGTCGGGGATATCCGCGACGGCTTTGCCGAGGCCGCGCAGAAGTTTGCCGAGGGCGACAAGGACGCCGTGCGCGCCTACGAGAACGAGCTGTACCAGAGCTTTAAGGAGCAGTTCGCGGACAACTTCGGCATAAGTGAGCTCGTGTTCCACAACACGCTGTTCAAGTTCTACAACGACGAAAGCTTCGACGGCTCCGTCAACAGCTTCATGAAGGAGCTCAGAAGCGCTCAGAGCGTTGAGAACAGCTCCTCCGCGACGCTGATATGGGGCTCCGCGGTGCAGGAATCCAAGGTGGTCGTGACCACCAGCTCTACGGAAGTGGCGATGAAGACCTTTTCGTCCAACGTGGTGGCCATAAGCGACAAGAGCAACGACATCGGCCTTGCTCAGGCTTTGTGGTTCCTGGCGGCGCACTTCGTGCTGCTCTGGCTCATAGGCATACTGCTTCTGGTCATGAGCCGCGTAATCAAGCGCGTGACCGAAAAGGTCACCCTTGCGCGCCTCGACAAGGCCGGCATTGAGGAGCAGGACGACGTGCTGCTCAGAGTTGAGCACTTGAAGCAGTACTTCCGCAGCGGCGACTTCATAAACAAGGCCGTCGACGACGTGAGCTTCTATATAAAGAAGGGCGAGGTGTTCGGTCTGGTGGGCGAATCCGGCTGCGGCAAGACCACCACGGGCCGCACCATAATCAACCTTTACGACCCCACCGACGGCGACGTGTACTTCAAGGGTCAGCGCATTTCGTCCACGCAGAACGGCCTGAGCGTGCTGATCAAGAGCTACAAAAACGAGTTTGAGGCCAAGCAGATCGCCAGAAGAGCGCAGCTCAAAGAGCAGGTGAGGCTGCATCCCGAAAACCAGGCGCAGCTCGAGGCCGAGTTCAAAAAATGGTACGCAGATGAGAAGGCCGAGCTCAAAAAGCGCATTTCCAAGGCGCGCGACAAGGCCATAGAGACCTCCATCGAAAAGAGCAAGTGCGTCGAGCGCTATCGCATCAGCCGCAAGGCGGAGCTCACCAAGCAATACGAGGAAGACATAAAGACGCTCAGCGGCGAGGCGCTTGAGGAGCGCAAGGCCGCCTACGAGCGCGACATGAAGGTCGCCGCGAAGGACAACGTGATGACCAAGATGCAGATGATCTTCCAGGATCCCATCGCGTCCATCAACCCCCGCATGACCGTGCGCGAAATCATCGCCGAGGGCCTCAAGATTCGCGGCATAAAGGACGAAAAGTACATAGACCAGAAGGTCTACGAGGTGCTCACGCTGGTCGGCCTGGTGCCCGAGCACGCCTCCCGCTACCCGCATGAATTCTCCGGCGGCCAGAGGCAGCGCATAGGCATCGCCCGCGCCATAGTGCTTGAGCCCGAAATCATAATCGCCGACGAGCCCATAAGCGCTCTGGACGTGTCCATACAGGCGCAGGTCATCAACCTGCTCAACGACCTGAGGGACAAGATGGGTCTGACCATAATGTTCATCGCTCACAACCTGAGCGTGGTCAAGTACTTCTCCGACCGCATCGGCGTTATGTACTACGGCCATTTGGTGGAGCTGACCACCAGCGAGGAGCTGTTCGCCCACCCGCTGCATCCCTACACCAAGTCGCTGCTCAGCGCCATTCCTTACCCGGATCCGTACCACGAAAAGCACCGCAAGCGCATAGAGTACGACCCGAACCGCGCTCACGACTACTCCGTGGACAAGCCGACGCTCAGAGAAATCAAGCCCGGCCACTTCATCCGCTGCAACGACGCGGAGCTTGAAGCCTACAAGAAGGAGCTCGGCATTTGAAGATCAAACGCATACTGCCTCTGATAGTCTCCATCGGCGCGGGTCTCATAATATTCGCGCTGGTGGGGTGGAGGCAGGGACTGTTCACAGCCACCGAGCCCGCCGAGATATACAGGTATCTGTGCGACGCGTTCTTCGTACCCGCGGCGATACTGATATGTTTGGGGCTTTTGACCTTCAGCGCCTACGGCGGCTTTTACGACATATTCGCCTACGGCGCCTCGCGGGTAAAGCACCTGTTTTTGCCCCTGTTCGGGCGCGACAAGCCTGAAAAGCAGAGCTACTACGAGTATCACAGCCAAAAAGCGGAGAAGCGCCAAAAGCCCAAATACTACACGCTCAAGGTGGGGCTGGGCTTTCTGCTCCTTGCGGCAATCTGCCTGATACTGTTCTATACGGCACAGTAGCGCTTTGGCGCGGGCAAGCTATCGGCTTTGGGCCAATTTATGGTTTATTTCCGTAAAAAGGAGGCAACACATATGAAAAAGGGCAACAAGGGCAACATGCTCTCCTGGCTCGTGCTGGGCCTGGTGGGCGTACTTACGATCATCTTCAAAACGCAGGTCAAGAACGTGCTGTACATAATCGCAGGCGCGGGTCTTATGGTGATGGCCGCAATAAGCATAATCAGCTGCATTCGCGGCAAGAGCAAGGACAAAAACACCGTAATTCAGCTGGCGGGCAGCGCGATACTCTTCATAATCGGCCTGCTCATACTGTGCAACCCCAGCGCGTTTGACAAGTTTATCAACATCGTTATCGGCGTGGTCATCGCTCTGGCGGGCCTTATGTGGCTCTTCAAGGGTCTGAAGGCCAAGGACGTGCTGACCATAGTGCTGGGCGCCATCGCCGTGATACTGGGCATATTCATAGCGGTAAACAGCTCCGCTACCAATACCGTGATCACAATAGCCGGCATCGGCCTGATCTACGTGGCCGTGAGCGGCATAATCTCGGAGCTCAGAACGAAATAAGATCTACGCAATATAGCGCTGCCCCTGAAGATATATACCGTCTTCGGGGGCAGCGCTTTATATTACAAAAGCCTTCTCCTTTAGGAGAAGGTGGCTGAGCGTCAGCGAGGACGGATGAGGTGGCGGCTCTCCGCAGTCCCGCGAGGGGAGAAATGATATGTTCGTGGGCCGCACACCTCATCAGTCAGCCTGCGGCTGCCAGC
>JAFPYA010000211.1 GCA_017412445.1 Clostridia bacterium | reverse complement strand
GAAGTTTTCGCCCTTCATCGCGTCCTCCAAAGGCACGGCGATTATTTTATTGCCCTTTATGCCCACGGCCCTGCCGCCTATATCCACAGCGAGCAGGTTGACCGCGTATGCGCCCGTACGGGTGGCAAGTATGCGGTCGTTCGCGGTGGGAGAGCCTCCCCTCTGGGTGTAGCCCAGCACGGTGGCGCGGGTCTCGTGGCCGCTGACCGCCTCGATTATCTCGGCGAACTGGGAGGAAGAGAGCTTGTCGCTGTTCACATGCAGCTTGGGATATTCGTTTTTAAGGTCGCTTATCTTTTCCTTCATGGAGCTTTGCGCGCCCTCGGCAAATATAAGTATCATAGAGCGCTTGCCGCTGATGACGCCTCTGTGCACCATTTCGCCCAGTTCCTCTATACTCCACGGCACCTCGGGCACTACGGCGGCTTCCGCGCCGCAGGCAAGTGCGGTATGCAGCGCAAGATCGCCGCAGTCCCTGCCCATAACCGTGACTATCGAGGCGCGCTCGTGCGCGTCGCCCGTGTCACGGATGCGGTTTACGGCCTCGACCGCGGTGTTGAGCGCGGTGTCAAAGCCGATCGTGAACTCGGTATAGCACAGGTCGTTGTCTATGGTCGCGGGCACGCCCACTGTAGGCAGACCGAAGCTGTTGAGCCCCTCGGCGCCCTTGAATGTGCCGTTGCCTCCTATGCAGACCAGGCCCTCTATGCCCAGGGCTTTTGCGTTGCGAACGGCCTGCTTTTGAAATTCCGGCTTGTAAAAGTCCATGCAGCGGGCGGTCATAAGTATCGTGCCGCCGTGGTGGATGATGCCCGAAACGCTGCGGGAATTCATCTCTATGTAATCGTCGGAGCTGGAAAGCGAACGCATGAGCAGCCCGTTATAGCCTCGCTTTATGCCTACCACGCTCATACCGTTAGTTCTGGCCGTGCGCACCACGGAACGGATCGCCGCGTTCATGCCCGGCGCGTCTCCGCCCGAAGTCAATACGCCTATACGCTTCATATTATACCCCTCCGATTTTAGTTTTAAAATTTGTTGATTATATTATAGCGCAAAAGCGTCCCGCTTGCAAGTATAAATTGCTCCACGCGAGCGATGAGCGCGGTTTTTCCGTACAAATTTCCCGTGAAACTGACAAACAAAGCTAATTCAAGGTAAATGAGATTGATTTTTATGCGCTCGGCGTGGTATAATCTTGACGAGAATTATATACGGAGGCAGTGCCATGAACACACTTGCTTGTCAGGATCCGAATTTCATACATATCAACAAAGAGGCGCCGCGCACCTCGTTCATCCCCTACCCCACGAGCGGGGCGGCGAGGCTGGGCATCAGGGATTACAATCCCATGTACATGAACCTGAACGGCAGCTGGAGCTTTCACTATTTTGAAAGAGGCGACTGCCCCGTGGGCCTGCTGACCGGCGACGACGAGCTCGATTCGGTCACGTGGGACGCGCTGGACGTGCCGGGCAACTGGCAGATGCAGGGCTATGACATTCCCCATTACACAAACGTCACCTACCCCATTCCGCTTGACCCGCCCTATGTGCCGGATGAAACGCCCATAGGCCTGTACTGCCGCACTTTTGAAATAAGCGCGCAGCAGCTTAAAAAGCGCGTGACCATAAACTTCGAGGGCGTGAGCGGCGCGTTTTTCGTGTACGTCAACGGGCAGCTCAAGGGCTTTTCAAAGGTCTCCCATATGCCGGCTGAGTTCGACATAAGCGACGCTTTGGAGGAAGGCACAAACCTTCTGATGGTGAAGGTACACAAGTGGAGCGACTCAACTTACCTCGAGGATCAGGATTTCTGGCGTCTGAACGGCATATTCCGTGACGTATATCTGCTTTTGACCGAAGAAACCTATATTAGAAACATCATCGCCCGGACAGAGCTCAGCGCAAATTACAAAGACGGCGAGCTTAAGCTCGAGGGCGAAATATGCGGCAAGGGCGCATCAGTCGAATATAAGCTTTATTACGAAGGCAATGAGGTCGCCGTAAAGAAGAGCAGGGACGGCAATGCGACGATAAAAATCAAAAACGTGAACAGGTGGACGGCCGAAACGCCCAACCGCTACGAGCTCGTGGCGTCGCTCATCAAGGGCGGCAGCGAAATCGAGGCCGTAAGAATAATGCTCGGCTTCAAAAAAGTTGAGCTTAAGCCAAACGGGCTCTTCATTAACGGCGTGAGCGTCAAAATCAAGGGCGTGAACCGCCACGACACCAATTGCCGTCTGGGCTACGTGACCCCGATGGAGTCTCTGCTCAAAGACGTGACACTGATGAAGCAGATGAACGTAAACGCGGTGCGCACGTCCCACTACCCCAACGACCCGCGCTTCCTCGACCTGTGCGACGAGTACGGCCTGTACGTGATAGACGAGACCGACCTCGAATGTCACGGTGCCTACAGGGCCACGTGGGACACGCCCGACAAGGGGATGTTCTACGACGTCTCAAAGGAGCCCGAATGGAAAAACGCATTTGTGGACAGAGCCGTGCGCATGGTGAACAGGGACATAAATCACCCCTCGATAATATTCTGGTCGCTTGGCAACGAGAGCTACTGCGGCGAGAACCACAAGGCCATGTACGAGGCCATACGCGCCCTCGACCCTTCCCGCCCCATACATTACGAAGGTGACAAGGGCGACAGAAGCACCACGGACATGGTAAGCTGCATGTACCCCTCCGTAGAAGAGCTTGAGCGTCAGGGACAGGACAAGACCTCCGATAAACCCTATTTCATGTGCGAATATGCCCACGCGATGGGCCTTGGCCCCGGCAACCTGAAGGAATACTGGGAGACCGTATACCGCTACGACCGCCTGATAGGCGGCTGCGTGTGGGAATGGGTCGACCACGGCATCGAGTGCCTGACCGAGGACGGCGAAATGTACTACGCCTATGGCGGCGATTTCGGCGACTGGCCGACCGACGTGAACTTCTGCGTGGATGCGCTGTGCTATCCCGACCGCACGCCTCATACGGGCCTGTGGGCGCTGAAGCAGGCGTATGAAAACGTGAAGTTCGACATTGAAAACGGCAAGCTCTACTGCACGAACAGATACAGTTTTGTAACCCTTGACGACCTCGCGGCCACGGCATGTGTACTCACCGACGGCGTAAGGACGGGCTCCGCCCGCCTCGACATAGGCTCAATCGCCCCTGGTCAGAGAAAGCAGATAAAATTCGATCTGCCCGTGCCCGAAAACGGGGAAAACATACTCGACATACGCGTGCTCACGACCCTCGACAGCAAATTTGCCAAGGCCGGTCACGAGGTGGCGCACAGCCAGATAGCTCTGCCCGGCAAAGCGAATATCCAGCTTGTGCCCACTTCCTTGATGCCTTCTCTCGCGCTTGAGGAGGACGGCACGGTGCTGGGCAGCGACTTTGAGGTGAGGTTTGACAAGATAAAGGGCGAAATGTGCTCCTTCACAAAGAGCGGCAACGAGCTGATTTCCGCCCCGCTCAGGTTCAACTTCAACCGCGCGGCCACCGACAACGACCACAGGATAAAGCTGCAGTGGAAGGCGTTCAAGCTGGACCATATGCAGTACAAGCAGCGCTCCTTCACCATTAAGCAGCTCGACGCGGCAACTGTGCAGGCCGAGGCCGTTCACGTGCATTATTCCGCAAACATTATGCCGCTCATAGAGACGCACACGCTCTGGACTGTGTACGGCAGCGGCGACATAAGGGTAGAAATAAGCTTTAAGCCTCTGAGGGACAGCCTGCCCGCATTGGCGAGGATAGGCGTGCAGACCGTGGTGCCCGGCGCGTATGAGCACCTGACCTGGTACGGCAGAGGCCCCATGGAGAGCTATAACGACCTTAAGGAGCAGGCGCGCGTCGACACATGGCAGATGACCGTGGACGACACGCACGAGCCCTATGTGCGTCCTCAGGAGAACGGGGCGCACGCCGATACGCGCGCGCTGGCGCTGACCGATGAAACGGGCTTTGGCCTCATGGTTATAAGCGAGGCGGCGCAGGGTGACGGGCTCAGCTTCACCGCGCATTTCTACGGCGACGAAGCGCTCGACAAGGCGGAGCACACGCCCGATATTAAATACGACGAGGACATAACGCTGTCGCTCGACTACGCGCACGGTGGCATAGGCTCAAATTCCTGCGGTCCCGAGCCGCTTGAGAAGTACAAGCTTTACCTCCGGAACGAGGTCAGTCTGGGCTTTGTAATGCGCGCATACAGGGACGGCGACGCGCCCTTCAACCGCTTCATGCGCGTGCTGCCCGAGAAAATCTGAGGAGACAGGCATGTATACAGCCGATAAATGGCGCGATTACGAGGTGCTGGACACCGGCGACGGCATGAAGCTGGAGCGCTGGGGCGACGTGATACTTTCGCGCCCGGACCCGCAGGTGATCTGGCCGAAGACCCAGCCCGAAATCTGGGACAGGGCGCACGCCCGCTATCACCGCTCTGCAAAGGGCGGCGGCGAGTGGGAATTCATAAAAAAGCTGCCCGAAAGCTGGCAGATTGGCTACGGCGGGCTTAAATTCAAGGTGCATCCCACCAGTTTCAAGCACACGGGGCTCTTCCCCGAGCAGGCCGTGAACTGGGACTGGATGGCGGAAATAATAAAGCAGCGCGGCGGCACTCCCCGGGTGCTGAACCTCTTCGGCTACACAGGCGGCGCGACCTGCGCCTGCGCCGCGGCCGGCGCGCACGTGACCCACGTGGACGCCGCCAAGGGCATGGTGCAATGGGCGGGCGAAAACCGCGCACTGAGCCATATAGACGAAACGAGCGTGCGCTGGATAGTGGACGACGTGATCAAATTTGTAGAGCGCGAAAAGCGGCGCGGCAAGGTGTACGAGGGCATACTCATGGATCCCCCCTCCTACGGCAGAGGTCCGCGCGGCGAAATCTGGAAGCTCGAGGACGAATTGTATCCCCTCGTGAATAACTGCGCGGAGCTCCTGAGCGACAGGCCGCTGTTCTTCCTTATAAACAGCTATACCACCGGCCTTCAGCCTGCGGTGCTGGGCAACATACTGCTTAAAACCGTAGGCGCGCGCTGCCAGGGCAGTATATCTGCGGATGAGGTGGTTCTGCCCGTTAAGAGCGGGGGCGTGCTGCCCTGCGGCGCCTCCGGGCGCTGGCAGGCCGTGTAAACCGGCTCGGAATCAGTCTATGGAAACGTTTACCGACAAAAAGCGCCTGATCGACGCGACGTGCGTGATGGCGTTTGTGCACATAGGCTGCGGGCTTATAAGGTTCCTTATAAACGAGACCGCAGCCGTCGCCGTGGACTGGGTTTTTGCGGTCGGCATGCTGACCTTTGCCGGATGGTACGCGCTTAAGCATAAACCGGGAAGGCCGAAAATAAACGACATTGGTGCGCCTCAACTGACAGCGCTGTTCATGTTTTTGTGGTGTGCGCTGTCGACGCTTGCGAACCTAATATACCGGGGCGGGCACAGCGTGTTTTACAGCCCGAACGCGCTTATCGATACGCTGATGCTTGCGGCGCTGTTCTTCCCGTTGGGGACGTACATGGCGCGGCGGGGCGTGCCTAGGATCGCCCGGGTGCTGACAGACGCGTTTATGGGCGCGTGGACGCTGCTGATTATATACGTGCTGATAAACGTGTTCAGCGGGCGCGAAGTAGTGCTGACAGGCGGCAGGATTTTGGGCATCGACGACTTTTACAAGTCGCTGGCGCTGAACAACAACCCGAACAGCACGGCCTGTATAGAGTGCGCGTTTATGACGGTCGCGGTGCTTTTAGTGTACAAGGCAAAGGGAGCCGCGCAAAGAAGCGTTTACGCGCTGTGCATACTTGTGCACTTTGCAGCGCTGGTGCTCACAAATTCACGCACATACTTCGCTATCGCGCTTCTGCCGCCGGCTGTGCTGTGCTTCTGCTCTGCGAACGCCGCTCTTAACAAAAAAGGCAGATGGCTTCGAGTGCTTTTAGCGCTCCTTGCCGCTTTAGCGCTCATTGCGCTTATGAGCCTTTTGAGGGAGCTTGTCTTCTCGCTGCAGGCGCTGACAAACGACATGGGCGAAAACATGGGCGAGGTGAAGCCCTTCATCACCCCTGAAATGGGCACATTCAGCTACCGCACCGAAATATGGGAGGCCGCGCTGAATGTCAGCACAGGGAACGCCTTCAACCTTCTTTTCGGCGTAGGCATAGCAAACAGCAGGGCGACGATACTTGAAATGGTGGGCAGAGAGCTTTACACCCACAACCAAACGCTGGAAATCGCGTTGTGCGTGGGCATGCCCTGCGCGTTGGGCTTCATCTGGCTGACGCTGCAGACGCTGTGGGCGGCTGCAAAGCTGAGCCTCAAAAGGCCGCCCGACGCCGTGAATCTGTTTATGGCCGCCTGCCTTGCGGGGCTGTGCTTTTCAGGTCTGTTGGAAGCGCACCTTATGTTTTACAGAAGACCCGCAAGCTACGCGTTCTTTATAATCTGCGCCTTCATATGTGAAAGGGCGCGCTCCAAAAATATGTAAACCACAGAAAAACGGGAGGTAAGCATGTTAACAGCAATCGTCGGAATCAACTGGGGCGATGAGGGCAAGGGCCGAATGGTGGATCTGCTCTCTGCCGAATACGATATCATTTGCCGCTATCAGGGCGGCAACAACGCAGGGCACACCGTGGTAAACGACAGGGGCAAGTTTGTGCTTAACCTCCTGCCCAGCGGCATACTCAGGGAAGGCACCGTGAACGTGATGGGTCAGGGCATGGTGGTCGACATACAGCACCTGTGCGGCGAAATCGAATCCCTGAGGAGCAAGGGCATATCGGTCACGCCAGAGAATCTGGTAATAAGTGACAAGGCGATAATCTGCCTGCCCTACCACAAGCTGATGGACATCATGGAGGAGGAGCGCCTGAAGGACAAGAAGTACGGCTCCACCCGCCGCGGCATAGGCCCCGTGTACGCCGACAAGTACATTAAAAAGGGTCTGCGCATGGAGGATCTGTTCGACGAGGCCGCGCTCAGGGAAAAGGTTGCAGAGCTGGTCGAATGGAAAAATCTCACCGTGAAGGCCTACGGCCACGAAGCCGTGACGAGCAAAGAAATACTTGAGTGGCTGGACAAATACTCCGCGCCCATCAAGCCTTTCATAAAGGACTGCACGGCCTATCTCAAGGGTGCCTGCCACAACCACAAGAACATAATGTTTGAGGCGCAGCTGGGCGCTCTCAGGGACATAGACTACGGCATATACCCATACACCTCCTCCTCCACCACCTTGGCCGCCTACGCGCCCATCGGAGCGGGCATACCGTTTGCGAGGCTCAACCGCGTGACCGGCATAATGAAGGCATATTCCACCTGCGTAGGCGAAGGCCCCTTCACCTGCGAGATGTTCGGCGACGAAGCCGAGCGTCTAAGGCAGGCGGGCGGAGAGTACGGCGCCGCCACAGGCCGTCCCAGAAGGGTGGGCCCCTTCGACGTGGTCGCCTCCCGTTACGGCGTGGACATGCAGGGCGCGACCGAGCTGGCGCTGACAAAGCTGGACGTATTGAGCTATCTTGACCAAATTCCCGTGGTCACCGCCTACGACGTGGACGGCGAGATCACTCACGACTTCCCCTCCGGCACAAGGCTGCTCAGAGCCAAGCCCGTGATCGAATACGTGCCCGGCATAGGCGACGTGTCCGGCGCGCGCAGCTGGAACGACTTAAGCGACAGCGCCAAGGCGTATGTGAAATACATCGAAAACGCCGTGCGCTGCCCCATCAAGTACATCTCCGT
>JAFPYA010000021.1 GCA_017412445.1 Clostridia bacterium | reverse complement strand
GCTGTACGGTTTCACGTCAAACAAAAAACGGACGCAAACCGCGCCCGTTTTTTTTGTGGTTGCCCGGTCGGATGAATAAAGCCTTCCCCTTGAGGGGAAGGTGGCCGAGCGTAGCGAGGTCGGATGAGGTGGCGGCTCTCCGCTTTTTTTCGCTATACGCTGCGTTATCTCTCTGACGTCCACCTCATCAGTCAGCCATTCGGCTGACAGCTTCCCCTCAAAGGGGAAGCCTTAATGTCACTCTTTCCTATTTACGGGAAATCTGTATTTACCCTTCTAAGCCTCTGCTCTGCCTGTCCATATCCTCTATGACTATGTCGTATATCTCGCCGAGGCTGCGGCAGTACTCAAGCACCTTCCAGGGCTCGTTGGTGTGGAAGTGGATCTTTATCAGTTCGTCGTCGCCCACGGCCAGCAGGCTGTCGCCCTCAAAGTTCTTTGTGAAATAGTCGTTGATGGCTTCCTCGCTCAAATCCTTGCCCTCTATGAGCAGCTGGGTATCGTATCTGAATTCGGTCATTGGTTTTTCCTCCGTTAGCCTTATTAAACTGCTTTGATTATAGCCGCGCCGCGCCGTTTTGTCAACCTGTGCGAACATTTTATAACTGAATATACATTATTATTCGGAAATTTGCGCTTATCAGGCGTATATAAGCTCGTGCGAAATTAGCCTGTCGCCCTCATAGTTCAGCGTCAGAATGAAAAACGGCCGGTTTTCGTTAAGCAGCCTCAAAAATATCCTGTCGCCCTCCCAGATGTTGAGCTTTTCGATGTCATTTTTGTCCACCCACTCCAGTACGCCCTCGTCGCACTCGATCACCTCGCCCGAAAAATCCGCGCAGGTGAACAGGTGCATCTCCTCGTGAGGGCACACGGTGTTGTAAAAGTTCACTATGCCGCGGTAAGCAAGCGCGCGCGCCGTAAGCCCCGTCTCCTCGAGCATCTCCCTGCGGGCGCACATTTCCGGCGTTTCGCCTTCTTCCAGCTTTCCGCCCACGCCTATCCACTTGTCCTTATTTACGTCGCCCTGCTTTTTGACGCGGTGCAGCATCAGGTACTTGCCGTCCCGTTCCACATAAATCAGCGTGTTTTTGATCATAATTATCCTCCCAATGCCTATTTTAAATGCATAAAACGCCCTTGTCAATCGCTAAAATTTAAGCTATGTATTGCATTTGTTATGATTTAGTGTTATAATTTTCCCATCAAAATAAGGAGGAGCAACCATGGGCAAATATCTCATCCGCAAGGTTCCCAGCGGCATTAAATTCGACCTTAAAGCCACCAACGGCGAGGTTATCGCCACCAGCGAGGTTTACACCACCAAGAACGCCTGCGTAAACGGCATCGCCAGCGTAAAGCGCAACGCCCCCATCGCCGGCGTCGAGGACCAGACCAAGCCCGACTTTGAAACCGTCAAGCACCCCAAGTTCGAGATCTACACCGACAAGGCCGGTGAAATCCGCTTCCGCCTGAAGGCCAGAAACGGCGAAATCATCGCCACCAGCGAAGGTTATCGCTCCATGAGCGCCTGCGTAAACGGCATCGAGTCCGTGCGCAAGAACTCCGACGGCGAAACCGTAGAGGAAGAAGCCGTAAAGGGCTGATTCTTATGATAAAAAAACGTCCCCGGGCACCGGGGGCGTTTTTTGTTTCACGTGAAACATTTTTCACGCGCCGCTTCACCATTCAAACGCGCAGGTTATCGGGCCGTCAAAGGTGCTTATGATCAGCGTGTCGCCGTTCCATTCTATCGTGGGCAGGTACCTGCTCAGGGCGCTCTCGGGCACTATGTTGTTTGCGTCTATGCCCGTGACCTCCCTTAGTGCCATGTCCTCAAGGCGCAGCATGTATAGCCTGTATTCGCTTTGGTAGCGCGCAAGCATAAGCGCGTATTCGCCGTCAGGCGAAAGCACGGCCTTGTAGATGTGAGCAAAGCGCGAAAGGTAATCCCAGTCGCTCTCCATTTTCGTCAGGTCGAGCTTTTCCGCCCTGTCCGCGCCGTACTTAAGCGCCCACACCTCGTCAATGCCGCTCATGTCCCCGTCCGCCGTGAAGCGCACGAACAGATCCGGGAACGACACGGTGGTGCCGTATAATGTAAGGCTTTCCTGATAGTCCGTATGGCCGCGCCTGCTTACTATAAGGCCCTTATTGGACGTTTTCGAGTACGAAAGCATGCCCGTATAGAAATAACCGATGCTTACGGGGAGGTTGCAGGCGGTGATTTCAAATTTTACGCCGTCGTCGGTCTTAAGGCGCGCGATGCCCTGAGGCATCTCCCTGTTGGAGACGTCACTCAGCAAAAGCATATCGCCAAAGCGTGTTTCGGCGACTAAAGGATAATACCAGCCCGTGCAAAGCACCGTGTTGAGCGTGCCGTCGGGGGCGCTTACCACCAGCGCATCCTCAAGCGTTGCAAGGTCGATGTAGCGCAGGGACGATTTTCCCCTCCCGTAAACCAGATAATACAGCCCTTTTCCGTCGCCTGAGAACGCCGACGCGGTTATCAGGCCGAAGTCGTCGTCCATTATTTTGCCGCTCCTGCTCGCAAGCAGCGACACCTCGCCGCTTTCGAGGTTTATAAGCATAAGATCGTAGCCCTTCGCGTTCCGAATCGTGGTTTGAGCGTCGCAAATCACCGCATATCTGCCGTCAGGCGAATAGGACACGCCCGCGTTATTCAGGCGCGCGCCCCTGCCTATCAACTGCGAAAACGACCTGTCGAAGCTGCCGTAGATGTCCTCTATGCCGCCCCATGGATACAACAGGCGGTATCTGCCCTCGTACATGGCAAACAGGGTGGAGCCTGACGCAATTAAACCGCTGTTTCCTGAGGGCGAAAGCGAAATCAGCTTGCAGTCCTCGGCTTCAATCGCGCTTAACGCGGCCGCGAGCGTGGCTCTGTCGAGGCCGTAATAAGCAAGCGCTTCGTCGCTCGTTTCCTCAAGGGCGAAGTCCTGAACAGATAATTCCACGTCCTTTTGAATAAGCTTCAACGCGTCATTTTCAAACGCATTGGCAAGGCGCGCATCCGCGTTCTCGCCTTCGAAGGCGTTAAAGACCTTGTAGTCGCTTTCACTGCTTTTGAACACGTGGCGCACGTATACGCCGCCTGAGCTGTCGCACACATCGCAGATGACCACGCCCGGCTGCTGGGTCAATTG
>JAFPYA010000210.1 GCA_017412445.1 Clostridia bacterium | reverse complement strand
TATTTCAATGGTGGGCGTATAGGCGTTTATCTTCCGAGCGGCGTTTATGCCGTCGTCGCTGGCGGTAATCGTGATTGTGCCGCCGTTCAGCTGAATGTAGGTGCCCTCTATGCCCTCGTAGGCGGAAATGTTGAATTCACCGCCGTCGATTTGCACGATTGAAGTGGCGTGTATGCCGTCGTCCCTGGCCGAAATTTCAAAGCTGCCGCCGCTTATGTATATGTAGCCCTTAGCCGCATCGTCGCTTTCAACGTGCAGGCCGTCGGTGCCCGCGGTGAGGGTGAACGTGCCGCCAGCTATCCTTATGGAGTCGTTGGCCTCGATGCACTTGCTCTGGGCGCTGATCACGTAAGTGCCGCCGGTAATTTTGAGGTCGTCCTTGCCCACGATGCCGTTCTTTGTAGAGGAAATCTTAAGGCTGCCCGTGCCGTTGAGCACAAGGTCGCTCTTGGAGAAGATTACGCCGTCGGTGTTGGTGCTGCCGTCCGCGGTGAAAGTGCCGGTAACCGAAAGCGAGCTCTCGCCTGCCAATGTCACAAACACCTTGTCCGCTTCCTTTACGTAGATGACGGGCTTGCTCGTGTTGGTGACGCTCACACTGTCAAGCACTATCTGCACCTTTTCTTCGCCCGCCTCAACGTAAATCGTGCACTCCTTGGCGCTGCCGCTCACCATGTACACGCCCGCCTCGGTGACGGTTACGTCGCTGCCGCTCACAAGGGTCAGTTGCTTTGCCTCGCTCGTGTCGGCCTGCTGTTCAAGGTCCCTGTCGGTGAACAGGTCGGCGCTACTGAAAATCGCTGTGCCGCTCTTTATGCTTACGCTGCCCGAGGCCGCCTCCCCTGTCATCAGATTGGGTATGGCAATCAATGCCGCAAGGCACAGGCAGATTATCGCCGCCGCCTTGGGTAAATACTTCTTAAGCTTCATTTGCTCGTCCTCCTTGAATTTCTTATGCTTACCTCTCTCTGAGGTATGGCTGAATTATACAAAGGCAAGCTAAATCCGGCTTAAAAGCAGTGTTAATTAATGGTTTATTTCAAAAATTCTTCGCCCACGCCGTTTGGGGATGTGCATTCATTTTAAATATGTGCTCCTCATGCCCGCTTTTCCAAATTTCCGCCCCGGAAAAAATAGTGATTGAATAAAGCGCGCGGATATGCTATAATGACTATGTATAAATTCTTACGGAGGGACACGCATGAAATTCGGTTATTTCGACGACGCGGCGCGGGAGTATGTCATCACTACGCCCCGCACGCCCTATCCCTGGATAAACTATCTGGGCAGCGAGGCGTTTTTCGGGCTTATAAGCAACACCGCGGGCGGCTATTGCTTTTACAGGGACGCCAAGCTCAGGCGCATCACGCGCTACCGCTACAACAACATACCCGTGGACAACGGCGGCAGATATTTTTACATTAAGGACGGCGACACGGTGTGGAATCCCGGCTGGAAACCGGTGAAGACCGAGCTTGACGAGTACAAGTGCCGCCACGGCATGGGCTACAGCGTGATAAGCGGAAAAAATAACGGCCTCAAAGCCGATGTGCTTTATTTTGTTCCGCTGGGAATAAACGCCGAGGTGCATCAAGTGACGCTGACAAACGAGAGCGGTGAGGACAAGGACGTGACGCTCACCTCCTTTGTCGAGTTCTGCCTCTGGGACGCCAGCGACGACATGCTCAACTTCCAGCGCAACTTCTCCACCGGCGAGGTCGAGGTCGAGGGCAGCGTGATATACCACAAGACCGAGTACCGCGAGCGCAGGAACCATTACGCCTTCTACGCCGTAAACTCTCCCATCGACGGCTTCGACACCGACGAAGAGAGCTTTCTGGGCCTGTACAACGGCTTTGACGCGCCCAAAAACGTGTTAAACGGCGAAATGACCAACTCTTTGGCCAGCGGCTGGCAGCCGATAGCCTCCCATCAGATAAAGCTCCGGCTCGGGAAGGGCGAAAGCAAAAAATTCAACTTCGTGCTGGGCTACGTCGAGGTGCCTCAGGATCAGAAATTCGTCGCCCCCTCCGTTATAAACAAGGCGCCCGCAAAGGAGCTTCTGGCAAAGCTGACCACGGACGAACAGATTGACGCCTGCTTTGAGGCGCTCAAGGCCCACTGGGACGAGCTGCTGGGCAAATACATACTCAGGACGAGCGATGAAAAGCTCTCCCGCATGGTCAACATCTGGAACCCCTACCAGTGCATGGTCACCTTCAACATGAGCCGCTCGGCCTCCATGTTTGAAAGCGGCGTAGGCCGCGGCATGGGCTTCAGGGATTCCTCTCAGGATCTGCTGGGCTTTGTGCACCAGATTCCGGAGCGCGCCCGCGAGCGCATACTGGACATCGCGGCCACTCAGTTCAGGGACGGCGGCTGCTATCACCAGTTCCAGCCCCTCACCAAGAAGGGCAACAACGACATAGGCGGCGGCTTCAACGACGACCCGCTGTGGCTGATTGCGGGCACGGCGGCCTACATAAAGGAAAGCGGCGACTTTGCCATACTCGACGAGCAGGTGCCCTACGACTGCAACAGGAACGACTGCGGCACGCTCCTTGAGCACCTCGAGGTCAGCTTCGGCCACGTGGTGAACAACAAGGGCCCCCACGGCCTGCCGCTCATAGGCCGCGCCGACTGGAACGACTGTCTCAACCTCAACTGCTTCAGCGACGCGCCCGGCGAGAGCTTCCAGACCTTCTCAAACCCCGACGCGCCCGACGACAGGGTGGCCGAGAGCGTGCTTATAGCGGGCATGTTCGTGGCGATTGGCCCCGAGCTCGTGGCGCTGCTCAGGCGCAAGGGAATGAACGAGAAGGCCGACGCCGCTCAGAAGGAGATAGACCTTATGGAGCAGGCCGTGCTCACCGCCGGCTGGGACGGCGAGTGGTTCGTGCGCGCCTACGACGCTTTCGGCAACAAGGTCGGCTCACACGAAAACAAAGACGGCCAGATATTCATAGAGTCTCAGGGCTACTGCGTGATGGCCGGCATAGGCTTAAAGGACGGCAAGGCCGAGCAGGCGCTTGAAAGCGTGCATAAGCGCCTCGAGACCGAGCACGGCATAGTTCTATTGCAGCCAGCATACAGCGAGTATCACCTTGAGCTGGGCGAGGTCAGCAGCTATCCCGGCGGCTACAAGGAGAACGCGGGCATCTTCTGCCACAACAACCCCTGGATCATCGCCGCCGAGACCGTGGTAGGCCACGGCGACAGGGCGTTCGACCTCTACAGCCGCATCGCCCCCGCCTGGCGCGAGGAGATAAGCGACCTGCACAAGATGGAGCCCTACGTGTACAGCCAGATGATAGCGGGCAGGGATGCCAAAAACTTCGGCCAGGCCAAGAACAGCTGGCTCACCGGCACCGCGGCGTGGAACTTCTACGTGATAAGCCAGTACATACTCGGTATCAAGCCCGACTGGGACGGACTGCGGGTCGATCCCTGCATACCCCATAGCTGGGACGGATATGAAATCACGCGCAAATTCAGAAACGCGACCTACGACATAAGCGTCGAGAACCCCTCCCACGTTTGCCGCGGCGTAAAGCGCGTGACTGTGGACGGCGTGGAGACCGGGAGCTGCGTGCTGCCCGCCTTTGGCGACGGAAAGACCCACAAGGTCGTAGTGACGCTGGGCTGAGACGGAGGACGTAAAAATGGCGGACAAGGGGTTTAAGCGTACCGGCAGCGAAGCCGTAAAGCGCGTGCAGGCGATGCTGGGCTCGTTTGACGTAAGCATAGAGGGCGTCTCAGAGGGCGGCTACAGCGTGGACGTGTTGGGACAGAACGCCTCCTGCGTGGACGTAAGTCTGGAGGACGGCTGCCTGACCCTCACCCAAAAGACACTCGAAGCGGGCTCGGGCAGGATAAGCGTGCGGCTGAAAGCGGACTTATGCGAGCTGATAGACATAGTGAGCGTCTCAGGCGACATAAAGCTGAAGCGCACGGGCGCGGGCGAGGTGACCCTGAACAGCACCTCCGGCTTTATAAGCGCAAATCAGGTGAAGGCAGAGGGTTCCTTCCGCGCAGAGAGCGCGAGCGGCGGCTTTGACGGTAGCGATATAAGCGCAACCGATATCTGCCTGAACATGCGCTCCAATGCCATAAAGCTCAGCGGCGCTGAGGCGTCAAACGAGATAACCGTGGACAGCGGCAGCGGCGACGTGAGCTTAAGCGACGTGCGCGCGCTCGAGCTCAAGCTCGAAAGCGCCAGCGGCAGCGTTAAAATAAACAGCTGCGAGTTTAAGCACAGCTTTTTCATACGCACCTACGCGGGCGACGCGGAGGTAAAGCTGATGAGCGCGACGGGTCTCATAAAGAGCACCTCGGGCAACATACGCTTTGCGGGCGGCAGCAGGGAGCTGATAATCGAGTCCACCTCCGGCAGCATACGGGCGCTGGGCGAATTTGAGCGCGTGCGCATAAGCTCGGTTTCGGGCGGCATAGGCATCACCTCTAAGCTCCCGAGCGCAGAGCGCATCTCGGTGCGCACGGTGAGCGGCGACATAGACGTGTGGTGTCCGGAGCAGGCGCTGCACCGCGTATTCGCCCAGTCGCTCTCGGGCAGCGTAAGAAAGCATTAAAAACACTGTTATTTCAAAAAAAGCGGCCGCGCGGCACAATAGCGCGGTCGCGGCGCGTTAAAAGGCAATATTTGCCCGAAGCGGCTTTGGAGGGGCACAGGAAAACGACGTATCCGCCCCGGAGAGAGAACGATATGCAAAAGAAAAACTACCGCAAAACGGCCGTCGCATGCTATCTGGGCTTTGTGACCCAGTCCATAGCGGCAAACTTCGCGCCGCTTTTGTACCTCACGTTTCAGAAAAGCTACGGCATCCCCCTGACGCAGATAGCGCTTATCTCCACCACGTTCTTTTTTACACAGCTCGTGACCGACCTCATATGCGCCAAGGTGGTGGATAAAATCGGCTACCGCCCCTGCGTGGTCGCCTCTGAGGTCGCCTCGGTGCTGGGGCTGGTAGGGCTGGCGTTCCTGCCGGGAATAATGCCGAGCCCGTTTGCGGGCGTGCTTATATCGGTAATAATCTACGCCGTAGGCAGCGGCTTGATCGAGGTGCTGGTGAGCCCCATTATCGAGGCCTGCCCCTTCGAGCACAAGGAAGCCGTGATGAGCATGACTCACTCGTTCTACTGCTGGGGCTGCGTGGCCGTGATAGTGCTAAGCACATTGTTTTTCCGCATATTCGGCATAAAATACTGGCCGATACTGGCCTGCACATGGGCGCTGATACCGCTGGTGAACACCTTTCTTTTCGCCGTCTGCCCCATAGAGCACACGGTCGAGGAGGGCAAGGGCATGACGATTTCGGCATTGCTTCACCGCCCTCTGTTCTGGCTTTTGGTCGTGCTTATGGTGTGCGCGGGTGCGTCGGAGCTGGGCATGGCGCAGTGGGCGTCCGCCTTCACAGAGAGGGCGCTGGGCGTGGACAAGGCCGTGGGCGACCTGCTGGGACCGTGCATGTTCGCCGTGCTTATGGGCATATGCCGCACGTTTTACGGCAAATTCGGCCATAAAATAAACATGACGCGCTTTATGGCGGCCTCGGGCACGCTGTGCGTTGTGTGCTATCTGCTGGCGGGCCTGAGCAAAAGCGCAGTGCCGGGGCTGATAGGCTGCGCGCTGTGCGGCTTTTCCGTGGGCATAATGTGGCCCGGCAGCATAAGCATAGCCTCCCGCAGCCTGCCCGGCGGCGGCACCGCGATGTTTGCGCTTTTGGCGCTGGCGGGCGACCTAGGCGGCTCGACCGCGCCCTCGATAATAGGCTTTGTGAGCGAGCGCGCGTCAGGCAGCCTCCAAAGCGGCATACTCGCCGGCGCAATCTTCCCTTTGGTGCTCCTGGCGACGCTGCTGATTCTGAACCGCAAAAAAGAACAAAAAGAGAAATAGCCCTTCGGCTTGCCCTGCTTTAACGGCCCGCAAGGCGATGCGAGCTCTGTCCGAAAAGATGCTTTGCCTGTACAATGCCGCGAAATCAGCAAGTTAACGTTGCAACTTTTGAAAAAATCAAGAAAACCGCAACGTTAACTTGCTTTTTTGTGCCAAACAGGTTACTTCCGTCCCCGCTATTTAGTCCATGTGTTCGAGCAGCCAGACAAGCAGCTCATCATATCCTGCTTTATCGGCGGCAACAGACAGAGTGGATTCCGCAGGTTTTCGTCTCTCAAGCCCTGTATGCCGCCGGTCTCGGCTATAAGCTGACTGTGGAGCATGAGAATCTGCTGTTTGGTCAGAATCTTCATTTGGCCAGCTCCTCATATGCCTTACGATTCTTTTCTATCAGCCTCGAAGATAAGCTAAGCACGCT
>JAFPYA010000020.1 GCA_017412445.1 Clostridia bacterium | reverse complement strand
TTTAAAAGTGCCTCAAACGTGCCTAAGGCCATGGGGCTGGTGCTGGCGTACTACGCGGTGTTTACGCCGCTGAGCCTGCTATTGGAGGACTATCTGACCGACCAACACCTCTTAAAGCAGCTGTTCGATTTCGTGCCCGAGCATCATCCCCAATGGAACGAATACCTCGTAACCGCCATAAACATGATAATCAACTTCGTTACCGAGTTCCTGTACCAACGCTTCGTGGTGTTCAGGAATACGATAGACACCAACGAGCTTGCCGATAAATGATCCGGCAAAAACGATCTTGGAGGAAAACGATATGGATCTGTTTCAGAAATGCTACGATTACACCGTGCCGGACGATTACAAGGCAAAGGGGCTTTACCACTACTTTCACGCCCTCGAGTCCCGTCAGGACACAGAAGTCATCATGGAGGGCAAGCGCCGCATAATGCTGGGCAGCAACAACTATCTGGGGCTGACCGTGCATCCCGAGGTCATCGAGGCGGGTGTAAAGGCCTACGAGCAGTACGGCTCCGGCTGCTCCGGCTCGAGGTTTTTGAACGGCACGCTGAAGCTCCACCTGGAGCTTGAAAGGGAGCTGGCCGAGTTTTTGCATAAGGACGGCATAGTCACCTTCTCCACCGGCTTTCAGACCAATCTTGGCATAATCTCCGCGCTCGTGGGTCACGGCGACTATATGATCTGCGACGCCGAAAACCACGCCAGCATATACGACGGCTGCAAGCTCAGCTACGGCCGCATGCTCACCTACAAGCATGCGGACATGGAGATGCTCGAGGCGCAGCTCAGCAAAATCGGCGACAAGGGCGGCAAGCTCATAATCACCGACGGCGTGTTCTCGATGGGCGGCGACATAGCCAAGCTGCCCGAAATCTGCGCCCTTGCTGAAAAGTACGACGCCCGCGTGATGGTGGACGACTCTCACGCGCTGGGCGTGATAGGCGAAGGCGGCAGAGGCACCGCCAGCTACTTTGGCCTTGAGGACAAGGTGGACATAATAATGGGCACGTTCAGTAAGTCTCTGGCGTCCCTGGGCGGCTTCATGGCCGCGAGCGAGCGCGTGGTGAACTTCGTTATGCACAATTCGCGCCCATACATATTCTCCGCCTCCATGCCGCCCGCCAACTGCGCCGCGGCGCTCACGGCGCTTAGGATAATCAAGCGCGAGCCCGAGAGGGTCAAGCGCTTAAGCGACCTGTCCGCCTACGCAAGAGCCGGCTTCAAGAAGCTCGGCATACACATAATCGAGGCCGAAACCCCCATCATCCCGGTCTACACCTACGAAATAGAAAACACCTTCCAGAAGGCGCTGGAGCTCTACGACGCGGGCGTGTACGTCAATCCCGTAATCCCGCCGGCCACGCAGCCCGGCAACTGTTTGCTCAGAACCAGCTACATGGCGACGCTTACATACGAGCTGATTGACGAGGCGCTGGACATTTTCGACAAGGTATTCAACAAAAAATAAGGGATCGCTTCGGGCAGGTTGGTTAAGATGAAGCTGTTCAAAAATTCTGACAAAAGAATAGTCTCCTCGGGGCTTGCGATTGCGCTGGGCGCAGCGATAATGCTGTTCGTGGCGCTGAACCTGCGCATGATCGGCGGCTGGGTGGGCAAAATACTCTCCTACCTAAGCTCGGTCCTGTGGGGGCTTGCGATAGCGTATCTTCTGCGCCCCTTTGCCAAGTTTGTAGAGCGCAAGCTGCCCAAGCGCGTAAAAAAGCCCTCGACCCGCTACAGGATGGGCGCCGCAGCGGCAGTGCTTCTGTTGATAGTCGTGATAGTGGTGTCGATTGCAATAGTGGTGCCGCGCGTGTACGAGTCCGTAAGCGACCTTATTGCAAACAGCGACAGCTACATAAATTCGCTCAAAACCACCATCACCGGCATAGCCTCCAGAATAGACTTTATCGATGTCACCGAGGAGCGCATAGACCAGTTCATAGGCAACAGCACGAGCCTTATAAAGACCGCTCTGAACTGGCTGCAGTCCAACTATGAGCGCGTGCTGAGCGTGCTGAGCAACGTGGCCAGCGTAATAGTAAACGGCATAGTGACGCTGTTTATCGCAATGTACGCGCTGTTCGACATGAAAAACATAAAGCGCAACCTGAAGCGCATAGAGCTTGCGCTGTTCGGCCGCGACAAGACGCTTGACGTCAACAGAGTGCTCAAGCGCGGCGACAACCTGATGACCGGCTTTTTGTCCAGCAACACCATAGACGCGCTGATAGTGGGCGTGATAAATTTTATCTTCCTTACGATAGCCGACGCGCCCTACGCGCTGTTTCTGTCCATAATTCTCGGCGTAACCAACTTTGTGCCCACCTTCGGCCCCATCGTGGGCGGCGTGGCGGGCGCGCTGGTGCTGCTTTTGACCGATTCGCCCCTCGTGCTGCCCTTCATCATATTCACGCTGGTACTGCAGCAGATAGACGGCAACGTGCTTAAGCCGATACTCTTTGGCGATTCCACGGGCTTAAGCGGCTTCTGGGTGATGGTTGCAATCGTAGTGGGCGGCGAAATAGGCGGCGTTATGGGCATGATACTCGGCGTACCCGTGGTGGCCTTTATAGGCAGCATCATCGACGAAAAGCTCTCGCTTGTGAACGGCGAGCTTGACCTTAAAAGCGAGCCTAAGGTCAAGCGGCACCTGAGCCTCAAGGGTCTGTTCAAAAGGAAGAGGGACAGTTAGTTAACAAAATGTAAAATTTCATTCCTGCAAGATTTATTTGCAGGAATTTTTTGCGAGCCTGTCGAAATGTTTAATGAAGAAGTGGTATTTTCTTTGCGAGGTACGAGTCTCAAGTGACGGTGACGTTGGCCCAATCGGCGGGTTATTGCTTCGGCGTAAGGCGCGCCATGGAAAAGGCCGAAGGCAGCGCGCCCGCGGCAAGTTTGGGGCCGCTGATACACAACGAGGACGCGGTAAGGGAATTGGCACAAAAGGGCGTAACGCCCTTTGACGACCTGAGCGCCCTGCCCAAGGGCAGCCGCGTGGTGATACGCTCGCACGGCATATCCTTAGACGAGTACAAGGCGCTCGAAAGGGACTTTGAGCCTGTGGACGCCACCTGCCCCTACGTCAAGGCCATACACAACATGGTGTACAAGGCCGCGGGCGAGGGCATGGACGTGATCGTAGCCGGGCAAAGGGAGCACCCCGAGGTGAAGGGCATAGTCGGTTGGGCCGCGGGCAGAGCCACGGTGGTTGGCAGCCCGGAGGAAGCCGAACGGCTGCCGTACACCCAAAGGGCGATGCTGGTCAGTCAGACCACTATGGGCAAAAGGCGCTTTGAGGAGATTGCAAAAGCGCTCCAAAGCCGGATTAAGCAGCTTGACGTAAGAAACACCGTGTGCGATGCCACGCAAAAGCGGCAAAGCGACGCGGAAAAGCTGGCAAGGAACAGCGACGTTATGCTGATAGTGGGCGACAAAAACTCCGCCAACACGAACCGGCTGTACGAAATCGCAAAGCAATTCTGCCAAAGAAGCTATCTGATCGAAGGCGCGCAGGCGCTTGAAGATATAAAATTCTATCCGGATGATAAGGTGGGTATTACTGCGGGAGCTTCCACGCCCCGCCGTAAATATGAGGAGGTTATAGCACACATGACGGACATCGAAAACAAGGTCAACGAAGTTGACGAGCACACCAACGCGGCGGAAACCGCACCCGAAGCTGATTTTGCGGCACAGGTTGAGCAATCCATGGCGCATCTCAGACCCGGCGCAACCGTAATCGGCAGAGTACTGCAGATTAACAACGACGAAATCAGCGTAAGCATCCCCGGCTATAAGACAGACGGCATCATCAATAAGTCTGACCTTTGCGATAACGATGTCAAAGTTGACGATGAGATAGAGGGCGAAGTCGTAAAGCTCAACGACGGCGAAGGCAGAGTACTGCTCAGCCAGCGCAATATCATCAACCGCAAGCTGTGGGATGAAATCGTAAAGAAGAAGGAAAACGGCGAATACATCGAGGCCGTGGGCAAGGAAGCCGTTAAGGGCGGCCTGCTGTGCGACGTAAACGGCGTGCGCACCTTCGTGCCCGCAAGCCAGCTCGCCAACCGCTATGTAGAAAAAATCGACCAGTTCGTAGGCAAAGAGCTTAAGCTCAAGATAATCGAGCTGGACGAGAGCAAAAAGCGCATCGTAGCCAGCCGCAAGGCCGTGCTCGAAGAGGAAGCCGCCGCGAAGAAGGCCGAAATCTGGGGCAAGCTCGAGAAGGATGCCGTCGTTACCGGCATCGTGCGCAGGATCACCGACTTCGGCGCCTTCGTGGACGTGGGCGGCGTGGACGGCCTGGTACACGTGACCAACCTTTGCTGGGGCCATGTGGGCCATCCCTCCGAGGTTGTGAAGCCCGGCGACGAAATCGAAGTCAAGATTCTCGACCTCGATCCCGAGAAGGAGCGCATCTCCCTGAGCCGCAAGGCCACCCTGCCCCGTCCCTGGACGGTAGCCGAGGAAAAGTACCCCGTTGGCAGCGTGGTTGAGGGCAAGGTAGTCCGCATCACCACCTTCGGCGCCTTCGTGGAGCTGGAGAGCGGTCTGGACGGTCTGGTACACATCTCCCAGTGCGCCACCACCAGAATCGCCAAGGTCGAGGACGCGCTGAACGTGGGCGACATAGTGCGCGTGAAGGTGCTCGACGTGGATACCGAGCGCAAGCGCATCTCCCTGAGCGTGCGCGCGGTGCTTGAGGACGAGGCCATGGCCGGCACCGACAGCATCACCGACGAGTACGCCATCGACGAGGAAGCCCCCGCTGAGGAAGCCCCGGTCGAGGAAAACTGATAAGTAAGCCACAAGCGGCATACCCAATCGCGGGTATGCCGTTTTTTTATGCCCGCATCCGCCAAATGAAAAGGCGATATTTATGCCTTGTTGACGATCCCGTTTTATGCTATAATACAAAAAAGATGCATCTGTGTCCCGGATGCGAGCAGGGCGCAGCGGCAAAGCGCTCTCTGTTTATCAGACGAATGGAACTGTGAGAAGGAGGCAAACGCATATGTCTGCAGCAATAAATCACGACAAGCCAAAAATGACTAAGCAAAGCCCGCGCGAGGCATGCGTTTACCGCAGAAGCGGCTGCAGAAACCCGATACTGCCGCTTACGGAGTACATTCCCGACGGCGAGCCCAAGCTCTTCGGCGACAGGATATATCTGTACGGCTCCAAGGACCTGTTCGGCGGGGAGTACTGCTGCCACAAGTATCACGTCTATTCCGCGCCCAAGGACGATCCCGGCGCGTGGACGGATCACGGCATCAGCTTCGCCTCTACGAACGAATACGAGCGCGAGGGCGTGCCGGACGGCGTAGACTGGTCTGACGCGCTGCTCTACGCGCCGGACGTGGCGGAAAGGGACGGCGTGTACTATCTCTATTTCTGCCTTTCCGACGGCAGTGAGGGCGTGGCGGAGAGCATGAGCCCGACCGGCCCGTTTATGAACGCCCGGCGCATAACGATGGGCGGAAGGCCGATAGAGGGCATCGACCCCTCCGTGCTGCGGGAAGGAAATGACTTCTATTACACCTGGGGACAGGGCAAGTGCCACATGGCCAAGCTCAATGACGACATGTGCACACTGGACGAGAGCACCTACATCGACGCGCTCATCTCCCATCGGGACGAGGGCGAGGGCTTTCACGAGGGCTCGTCGCTTCGCAAAATCGGCGAGTGGTACGTGCTCGTGTACGCAAGCGAGCACACCCAGCGCTACCCCAACCGCGGGGCTGCGCCCGTGTGTCTGGACTATGCGGTCAGCAAATGCGTCTATGGCCCCTACGAGCGGCGCGGCACGATAATCGACAACACCGGCATAGATCCCCAGAGCTGGAACAACCACGGCTCCATCATAAAAATCGACGGCCGGTGGTACGTGTTCTATCACGGCTCGACCAACAACAGCAAATACGCCCGCCGCGCGCGCGTGGAGCGCATCGAGGTGGACGAGCAGAATGGTCTCATCAAGACCGCGCGCATGACCTCGTCGGGCTTCGCGGCCAGCCTCGATCCCAAGCAGGAGCTGGACGCGGCCTGCGCCTATCGCCTGTGGGGCGGCGCTTACTTTACCGAAAGGGACGGCGCGTTTCCGCTGGTCAACATAAAAGACGGCGCGGCGGCCGCCTACCGCTATTTCGACTTTGGCGAAGGAAAGCGCTGGACGCTTAAGCTCTGCTGTGAGTTCGTTTCCGGCGGAACGCTCACGGTGCTCACAAACGGAAGTGAGGCGGCAAAGTGCTCTCTTGAAAGTGCGCAGATATCGATCCCCCTTGGCGATCTCTCAGGCCTTCAGGACGTAAAGCTGGCCTTCTCCGCCCCGCACAGCGACGAGATCATACGCCTGAAAGCCCTTTTTTTCGAGCCCGAGGCGCGCTGAGGCAAAGCGCACCCTCCGCCAAAAACGACATACTGTGTATTACAATATCGCGTCGATACAAATCAGCTTCATTTGCCTGTGACCATGGCCCGTTTATCCGGCCATGGTCACTGCATTTTTACGGTCAGCGAAGCTGCCTCTGACTTTGTTGTCTGCATTACAAAAACATAATGCGCCGTGCATTGATTCTTAATGTGTCTTAGTGTACTATTTGCATAGTGCACTAAGACACGGAGGTAAAGCATGTTCTACGACGCAAACAGCCCGATCTGGCTGCAGGTGGCGGACGCGATCAAGACCGACATTGTCACCGGACGGCGCGCGCTGGGCGACAAGCTGCCGGGCGGGCGCGACATCGCTCTTCAGTACGCCATCAATCCCAATACCGCAGCGCGGGTGTACAAGGAGCTGGAGAATGAAAGGCTCGTTGAGACGCGGCGCGGCATGGGCACCTTCGTAACGGAGGACAGGGAGCGTATAAGCGCTCTAAAGCAGCAGATGGCTGAAAAGGCCGTGCACGAATTTATTACAAAAATGCGAAAGTTGGGCGTTTCACCGGAAGAGGCCGCCCAAATGCTCGCACAGGAGGATAAAAATGCTTGAAAGCAAAGCGGTAACCAAGGCCTTTGGCAGCAAGATCGCCGTGGATCACGTGGATCTGAAGCTTGAAAAGGGCCACATCTACGCGCTGCTGGGCCCCAACGGCAGCGGCAAGACAACCTGGATGAAGATGGCGGCAGGGCTCATTAAGCCTACGAGCGGCAGAGTGGAATTTGAGGGCAAGCCCGTGGATATTGACAGCCGCAGGTACGTGGCATACATGTCCACAGAGCCTTACTTCTACAGCTGGATGTCCGTAAGGGACATGGGCAAATACTACAGGGACTTTTTTGAGGACTTTTCCTACGCCCGCTACATAAAGCTGCTGGACAGTATGCAATTGAGCGAGGGTCTCAAGACCCGCGCGCTCTCCTCGGGCATGATGGCCAAGCTCAAAATCGCCGTGACGCTGGCAAGGGACGCCCGCGTGTACATGCTGGACGAGCCCTTCAACGGCATAGACCTGCTGGCAAGAGATGAGATCCGCGCAAACATCATAGAGGCGGCCAGCGAGGACAAGCTGCTGCTGCTGTCCAGCCATCTGGTAGAGGAGATGGAGGCAATCGCCGACCGCGCCGTGTTCATAAGCGAAGGCAGGCTGATTGAGAACGTCGATCTGGAGCAGCTCCGCAGCGAGCGAGGCCTCTCCATGGCGGACAGGTACCGCCAGATCTACGGACATGCGGAGGTGAACCAGCAATGAAAAATCTGTTCAAATATGAATTCAGAAAGACGCTGCCCACGAAGCTTATCATTTTGGGTATAACCGCGATAGCCCAGCTCGTGTTCCTGGTGGGTCTTTGGCAGGAAAGCGACAAGACCGTTGCCATCGGCGTCGCGCTTCTCGTGCTGATTGCCACATTCGGCATCATGGTCATCGGCCTGCAGAGCGTGCTTACACTGCACAGGGACATGAACACCAAGCAGAGCTATATGCTGTTCATGACGCCCAACAGCTGCTACAAAATCCTTGGTGCGAAGATGCTGGAGAACCTGCTCTCCATGACGATTGGCGGGTTGTTCTTCTTCGGACTGGGCACGCTGGATATAGCTCTGCTGTTCAACGAATATGTCAGGATAGACGATTTGCTGGAGGGGCTTCAGGATATACTCATGGTCTTTGGCTATCACATCAACATCGACGCGGGCTATATGGCTTGCTTTACCTTTGGTATGCTGTCTGGTTGGTTCTCCGTCGTGACCACCGCGTTCTTTGCGGACGTCGTTTCCTCGGCGCTGCTGAACGGCAAAAAGTACAACCTGCTGCTCAGCTTCGTCTTCTTCCTCATTCTCAGCTACCTCGTGGGACAGGTCGGCAGCGCGATAGCCGGCGATGCCCTGACGCGAACCGAGCAGGTCGTCGGCACGACCATGGATTCTATGGGCAACGTGGTCTATACGAGTAGTATAGAAACACGGAGCACATCGCCGTACTATTTCCTTAAATCCGGCGCCGTGTCACTGGTGCTCTCAGGCCTGTTCTACGTGGCCACGGCGGAGCTGATGCAAAGGAAGCTCAGCGTGTGAGGCCGAAGGCAGGAATTTAAAATCACAAACGGGAAGGCGTTCCATCAGAGCGCCTTCCCGCTTATTATATGGGCGGGATTTGAGCATATCCTCCGTATACCGAAATTGCGTCTGCCGCGCAGAGAAGAAAAATAACTTATTCCAATTCCGGTCTTTTTGGTTCTTTTTCTGACTCAGAAAAAGAACACGTAACCCCTGTAGCCTCTCCCCCGTCGTAAGCGTCACTCGTCCGCGGTCATGAAGCGGTACTGGGCTTCGCACAGGGCGCGGTAGTGGCCGCCGGGGAGCTTTATAAGCTGCTCGTGGCTGCCGCTCTCGCCTATGCCGCCGTCGCGGATGACCATGATGTTGTCGGCGTTGCGGATGGTGGAAAGGCGGTGAGCAATGACGAAGGAGGTGCGTCCCTTGAGCAGTACGTCCAGCGCCTTTTGTATAAGCATCTCGGTGTGGGTGTCTATGGAGGACGTAGCCTCGTCGAGAATTAGTATTTTGGGGTCGTTGAGCAGGGCGCGGGCAAAGGAGATGAGCTGTCTTTGCCCCTGAGAGAGCGTGGAGCCGCGCTCGTTGACCTCGGTCTGATAGCCCTTCTCGAGACCCATTATGAAGTCGTGCGCGAAGACGGTCTTTGCGGCCTCAATGACCTCCTCATCGGTGGCGTCGAGGCGGCCGTAGCGTATGTTGTCCATTATGGTGCCGGAGAAGATGAAGCTGTCCTGCATCATTACGGACATCTGCCGGCGGAGGCTAAGGAGCTTTACGTCGCGCAGGTCCATGTCGTCAATTCTGACCGCGCCGCCGGTTACGTCGTAAAAGCGGCTGATTAAGTTGACCACGGTGCTCTTGCCCGCGCCCGTGGGGCCGACAAGGGCGATGGTCTGGCCGGGCTTGACCTCGAAGCTCACGTCCCTGAGCACGGTCTTTTCGCTGTTGTAGCCGAAGGTGACGTGGTCAAAGGTGACCTTGCCCACGATGGGCGGCATGTCCACGGCATCGGGCTTGTCCTGAATGTCGCTTTGGGTGTCCATGATGTCGAATATCTTTTCCATGGACGCGGAGGCGGTGAGTATGCTGTTGTAGAAATCGCTCAGGGCGTTGAGCGGCTCCCAGAATTTGCCGAGGTACCAGATTATAAGCAGGAGGTTGGCCAGGGAAAGCGCATCCGCCTTCATGAATTCCACGCCGAAGATGTAGACCAGCACTGTGCCTATGCTGCCGGTAAGGTCCAGCATGGGCCAGAAGGCGCTGGCCACGCCCACGGCCTTGAGCCAGGTGCGGCGCACGTCGTTGCCCACGGTTTTGAAGGTGGTGCTGTTGAAATCCTCGCGCACGAACTCCTGAGTGACGCGCATACCGGTGAGCGTCTCGTTCAGGTAGCCGTTCATGGTGCTGTTTTTTATGGACTGAAGCTGCCAGCGCTTGCGGATGACGCGCTTGAGCTTGAATATCGCAAAGGCCAGAAACGGAAGGATGCACATGGCGATAAGCGTCAGCTTCCAGTTGACCACGAGCATTATCACGAGCAGCAGCACGAGCGTGAACACCTCGACGATCACGTTTACGATGCCGTTTGAGAACAGGTCGTTCAGGCTGTTGACGTCGTTGATCACGCGCACGAGCAGCTTACCCGCGCTGCGCGTGTCGAAGAACGAAAAGCTCATGTCCTGAATGTGGTGAAACAGATCCTCGCGGAGCTTGGCGATGCCCTTTCTGCCCGCGCTGTCCATCCAGCGGATGCGCTGGCGCGTGCACAGCGTGCTTACCACCGCCATGACGACCATGGCCAGCAGAAGCCAGGGCACCATGCCGTATTCGTGGGGCTTTTCGCTGAGCTGACCCACGGCGCGGCTCATAAGGTAGGTGTTGCCCAGCTGGCACACGGTGCCGAGGGACACCAGAATTATGCTGCCCACTACCGTCCTTTTGTAGGGCTTGAGGTAGCTCAGCACGCGCAGGAACTGGCTTTTGTTGAACGGTCTTTCGATGACCTCGTCGTCGAGCTGCCTTATTACCGTAGCCATCAGACCGCCTCCTCTACCTTGACCGCGCTGGACATCTGATCTCTGACCATGCCCGCGTATATGCCGCCCAGAGCCATAAGCTCCCTGTGCCTGCCGCGCTCGGCAATCGCGCCGTCCTTGAGCACGATTATCTGATCGGCGTTTTTGACAGAGGAGATGCGGTGGGCTATAATGAAAGTGGTGCGATTTTTGAGCACCGTTTTGAGCCTTTGCTGAATTTCGTACTCGGTCTCCATGTCGACCGCGCTGGTGGAGTCGTCGAGGATGAGTATGGAGGGCGAAAGCAGCACTGCGCGGGCGATGGCCGTGCGCTGCTTCTGGCCGCCGCTCAAGCCCATGCCGCGCTCGCCCACTACCGTGTCGTAGCCGTGGGGCGCCTCGTCAATGAACTCATCGGCGCGCGCGACCTCGGCGCTCTGCCTGACCCTGTCCATATCCGCGTCCGGCTCGCCGTAGCGGATGTTGTCGGCGATGGTGTCACTGAAGAGGAAGCTCTCCTGCTGCACGTAGCCTATGTGCTGCCTCAAGGGCTTGAGCTTCTGCTTTTTGACGTCTATGCCGTCTACGCGGATGGAGCCCTGCTGTATGTCGTAAAATCTGCCCAGCAGTGTTATCAGCGTGCTTTTGCCGCTGCCGGTCGCGCCCATTACGGCCACGGTTTCGCCGGGCTTGGCCTCAAGGCAGATGTCCCTGAGCACGGGCTTGTCGCCGTAGGCGAAGGTGACATGGTCGAACTCCACGTGCCCCTTAAATTCCTCGGGGCTGACCGCGTCCTCGGGCTCCTTTATGGAGGCGCCAAGGTCGGTGTAGTAGTATATCTTTTCGGCGCTCGTGACCGCCTGTGCGCTGGCGTTTATGATGTTGGCCACCTGACGCATGGGGTTGGTGAGCATCCAGATGTAGCCAGTCACGCCGACCAGCTCGCCTATGTTCATGTGGCCGAGGTGCACCATTATCGCGCCGCCAAGCAAGGTGATGGGCGTGCAGAGCTGGCTGAGCATATCCATGAAGGGCATGTAATTTGACCAGATATAGCTTGCTCTCAGGTTTTTATTCAGCAGATTGCGGTTATCGTGTTCGAAACGGCTTTCCTCGTAATCCTCACGCGCATAGGCTTTGACTACGTGCATACCGGAAAGATCCTCCTGCGTGCGGGTGTTCAGCACCGCGTTCTGTTCGCGCACCTCACGGAAGACGGGACGGATTTTTTTATTGAACTTCCAGGCGACCAGGGCGATGACAGGCGCCATTATGAGCACCATCAGTGTGACCTGCCAGGACATGAACATCATAAATACAAACGAACCGACAAAGCAGAAAGAATTTGTAAAGATGGAATAAAACGTGTTGCACAGAAAATTACGCACGTTGTTCAAGTCGCCCGTCATGCGGCTCATAATCTCGCCCACGCGGTTTTTATCGTAGAACTCCCATTGCATTTTCTGCAAATGGTCATACAGGCCTGTACGGATATCGTAGGCGATATCCTGTGACACCTTATGAAAGGACATGGCTCGGATATAATTGCCTGCGCTGCGAATGACCGTAAGCGCCATAATAGCGATGCACAGGCCGCCCAGCATCTCATATTTGCCGTCGGTGATCACGTCGTTGACGACCGTAGCGGTGAGGCGCGGGCCGATCAATCTTGTGACGATGTTGATAACTTCCAGTATCAGCGCAAAAATAACGATGCGTTTATACGGTTTATACAGCTTGAGGATGCGCCCCAACGTACCGTGCATGGTCGGTTACCCCGCAAATAGGAAGAATTGTGCGATCATTATAGCGGCATGTTTTATTTATGCAAGTTAAGTAATGCTATGGTTTTGTTGACTGTTTGTGGCTTATTTTTCCTTAACCGCAAAAACGAAGTCTTG
>JAFPYA010000209.1 GCA_017412445.1 Clostridia bacterium | reverse complement strand
GCTCCCCCCAGATGAACTTCTTCAACGTCGTTCTCGAGAAGCAGGGCAACGCCGTATACGCGGTCTTCGGCGACAACAAGGTGAAGGTACCTGAGGAGAAGCTGCAGAAGTTCGTTTCCGACGAGTGCATCGGCAAGGAAGTCATCCTGGGCATCCGTCCCGAGAACATCTCCGACAGCGCCGAGAGCATCCAGAAGTTCCCCGATGCGGTCATCAACTGCCACGTCGAGGTTACCGAGCTGATGGGCTCCGAGACCTACCTCTACCTCTCCACCACCGGCAAGGACAGCAACATCATCGCCCGCGTCGATCCCAGAACCACCAGCCGCACCAACGACGACATCAAGGTCGCTTTCGACACCAGCAGGCTGCACTTCTTCGACAAGGACAGCGAGACCACATTGCTGAACAGATAAGCCCAAATTGTTATAAACTGACAGCATAAACGTAAAAATCCGCCGCTAATTTGATTGAAACACTTGCCAATCTTATTAGCGGCGGTTATAATATATATAAAGTAGCAAGGAGGGATATCATGTACTTAAATCAGCATGTTTTGGTGAAAATTTCGTTGATAATATCGCAGGTGTCAATGCCGGTCCTGCTATTGGATCACAACGGACAGGTGATATTGCCGGAATCAAACGACAAATCCCTCACGCTGCCGGAGCAATTGCTTGCGGATCCTTACAAGCCCTACGTAAACGGCGCTTTTACGCTTATCGGCTTAAACGATGTCGAGCCCAAATTTTTGTGCTTTGAGGGCAACAGCCCCGAGGTCGAAAGCTGCGCGAAGCTCTGCGCCCAGCTCATAAACCTGATACTCAAGGATGACAAGGGCGTCGCCAGTATAGACAACAGCGTGCGCATGATACTTGAGGGTGAAATCGACGAAAGCGAGATAGAGGCGCTTTCGGCCGAGCAGCACATAGCGTTTAACGACTCGCGCCGGGTGCTGTATACGCTGTTTACCGACAGCAGCAGCGAAAACGTCGTTTCCGTAATCAGGGATATGTTCAGAGAGGGCGACGCGGACTACGTGTGCGAGGTAGGCAGGCACGCGGTCGCAATCATCAAGCATATAAACGAAGACCTCGAGGGAGCCGAGATAGAGCAGTACGCAATGGCGCTGCAAAACACGCTTCTGACAGAATTCGGCGCCACGGCTTATATAGGCATAGGCGAAACGAAGCACAGTCTCAGCAAGCTTCACGAGTCGCTCAACGAGGCCAGAAAGGCAATAAGCATTGGCCGCACGTTCCACCCCAAGGAACAGATTTTCAACTACTCCAAGATGGTGCTTGAACGCTTCCTTGCGGATATACCCGACGAAACCGCTTCGGCCTTCCACCAGACGCTGTTCAATAAAAAGACCACCAAGCTGTTCAGCGAAGAGATGATGAACACAATCGAAACGTTCTTTGACAACAGTCTGAACCTCTCCGAGACCGCAAGAAAGCTCTATATCCACAGAAACACTCTGGTCTACAGGCTGGACAAAATTCAAAAGACAGTGGGGCTTGACCTCAGAGCCTTTGACGAGGCGGTTACCTTTAAATTGCTCATGCTGATGGGCAAACTGAGAAAAGACAAGAAATCAAGGAACTGATATCATATGCAAAGCGTTTCCCGAAGGGTTTGCACTGTTATAATCGCAATTCTCACCGCAGCTATACTCGTGGGCCTCACCGTGATGGTTACTACCGCCGTGCTTGACGGCAACGGCATGTCCGCGGGTCTGGCTCAGTCCAAGGGCACGAACGGGGACTACGGCAGCCGCTATCAGCGTTTGGACGAGGTTTACAACATACTCATGGACGAGTACTATGTGGACGTGGACTCTGACAGTCTTATACAGGCGGCCATAGACGGCATGATGTCGTCGCTTGACGACCCGTATACCTTCTATATAACGCCCGATGAAATGAGCAGCCTTAACAGCAGCCGCAGCGGTAACTATGTGGGCATAGGCGTGCAGGTGGTGCGCACGGACGACAGTTACATCCGCGTCACTCGCGTGTTTACAAACAGCTCGGCCATGGAGGCGGGCATACAGAAGGACGATATCATATTTGCAGCTGACGGCATAGAGCTGCGCCCCCAAAGCGACACCGAGCTCACCGAGTGCGTGGCAAAAATCAAGGACGGCGAAATCGGCACCTATACAAACATCACTGTGCTCAGGGGCGAAGAGAAGCTTGAAATGCTCGTCGAGCGCACCGCGGTCACTCAGGACAGGGTGGAATACTCGATTCTCGAGGGCGACGTGGGCTACATACTGCTTTACGACTTTTTCGGCTCCGCGATAGACGGCGTGGACAATGCGCTTGATTATTTTGCCCAAAACGATGTGAAGGCCATCATCTTTGACGTCAGAGATAACCCGGGCGGGCTGCTCGACTACTGCGTGGACATCACGGACCGCTTTGTGGACGCGGGCGTAATCGTCTACACAAAGGACAGATACGGCTACAGGGTTGACTACGAGGCAGAGGACGGCAAGGTCGGCCTGCCCATGGTGGTGCTCATTAACGAGGGCTCCGCCAGTGCCAGCGAGATATTCTCTGCCGCCCTTCAGGAGGCGGGCGCGGCGACGGTGGTCGGCACGACCTCCTACGGCAAGGGCATAGTGCAGACGATGTACCAGTTCCCCACGGACGGCGCGGGCATGCAGCTGACGACCTCCGCCTATTACACCGCTGGCGGCAAATCCATTCACCACACCGGCGTCAGCCCGGACATTGAAGCCGCTTTGGGAGAAGACGGCGTCGACAACCAGCTTAACACCGCGCTGGAATACCTTTGGAAAGAGATAGGTTATGAGCACGTCGGACAAAGTGAGGATTAAAGCTATAATCGCGGAGCTTTCAAAGCTCTACCCCGAAGCGGCGCCTGAGCTCAACTTTTCAAATCCGTTTGAAACGCTCATAGCCACCATACTCTCCGCCCAGTGCACCGACAAGCGTGTGAACATGGTTACCGAGACGCTTTTCAGGGATTATCCCGATGCCGAGAGCATGGCGAAGCTGACTCAGGCGGAGCTGGAAGAGAAAATTAAAACCTGCGGCCTTTACCACATGAAGGCCGCGCATATAATCGAGGCCTGCCGCGCCATATGCACTGAGTACGGCGGACAGGTGCCTTCGAGCAGAGATAAGCTCACCGCGCTGCCGGGAGTTGGGAATAAGACCGCTGCGGTGGTCATGATGGCGGCCTACGGCGCGGACGTTATACCGGTCGACACCCACGTGTTCAGGCTGGCGCACAGACTGAAGCTCGTTGAAAACGCCAATACGCCCGACGAGGTCGAAAGACAGCTTACTGCCATAGTGCCTGAGGGCGAGCGCGGCCACACGCATCATCTGCTCATTTTTCACGGCAGACGCTGTTGCAAGG
>JAFPYA010000208.1 GCA_017412445.1 Clostridia bacterium | reverse complement strand
GCGAAGTGCCGAAAAAGATCGCCAGCTTGGGCAGGAAGTCGATATCGGGACAGGATGCGCCCGTTTCCCATTTGCTGATTGCCTGAGAGGAAATGTGCAGATAATCCGCAAGCTCCTCCTGGGTCGCATGCTTTTCTTTTCGCAGCGATCTGATTTATTCTCCGATATTCATACGATTTCTCCTTATTTGTATTCTCAGAACCGGTTCGACTATATTATACAGGCCCGGAATAAAGAAATCCATATGAAATCAAGCGGGAAAAAATCAACCTCTGGTTGTAAAACGTTTTCATGATTCCTGTTGAAAACCCCGAGGGAGGAACTTCCTTACGAAGTGCCTCCCTCGGAGGGGGCTTTTTTGTTGCGGGACACGTATTCGGCGCGCCGCAGTGCGAGTCAGTCGCCGATTCGCTCATAAAGCTTGTAGGTCCACTCGTAGCCCTCGAAGGGCATGCTGCATATGTCTATCTGGCGATATGCGCTCAGGTCGACGGTTTCCTTCTGTCCTTTGCCTGAACGCTGACCCTGCGTCCCGCCAATCTCGCGGATGACGAGGAAGGCTGTCTGCGCCTGAGAAATGCTTCTCAGGTGCTCCTCCTTCATTTCGGGCAGATTGTTGTTCAGCGTGCAGAAAAAGCGCGTAACGGGCCGAGAGCCTGCGGCCATATAAAAGCCGCCGTCCAGAAAGCCGTAGTTGAGCAGCGTTTGATCGTCCGCCTTTTGTATTATTTCAGCGAAGCGGTAGGGCGGCGTGTCTTCCTTTGAATAGTTCATCAGGTACACGTTAGTGCTGAGCTTAAGCATCGCAATGGGACTGAGCATCGCGACCAGCACGGCGAGGGCGACCGCGCCCCACCGATAGGCCTTAAGCTTGCGGCACGCGGCGGGGACCATTCTGAACACGAAGGCGTATCCCAGCGGGGCAAAGCAGGCCATGGCCATTGCGTAATAAGGGTACTTGCGCCCGCTTGCGTAAGTGAATACAAACAGGGCGGCTGCGCTGAACAGCGCGGCGATAAGCTCACGCCAATTCTTTTTTATCGGGATGAGCAGCCCGATCAGCCCCAATGCGCCCGGTATTGACCAGGGCAGGTTGTTCAGCAGGTTCGGAAGCGGATTGGCATAATTGCCACCGCGTATACGCTGCGAGTACATGCTGAGATTGTCCACAAAATATGCCTGCCACAGCGAGGTGATGCCGCCGTTCAGTATGTACCACATAAGCACCAAGGCCGTGGCCGCTATAAGGCCCGCCAGCGCCCACAGTATTGTGCCAGGTAGGCTTTTTGCCATTTTGTCCCCGATATACCAAATCAAAACCGCTGCGGCAAGCCCTGCGAACAGCCCGCAGAAGGTGTATTTTGTCCAGAGCGCCGCGGCGGCAAACACGCCGAGCAGAGCACTTTGAAACGCGCTCAGCGGGCGGCGCTCGCGCATCGCCTTAAGCACGATATACAGCGCCGTCGCAAAAACGGGCAGGAAGAATTCCTCCGCGCTTCCTCCGTGCGAAAAAGCCGGCGTGAGAGGGATGCCTATGCAAAGCCCCACAGCGGTCAGCCAGAAGGCTTCGGGTCTTTCGCAAAGAAGCGTCGCAATGCGGCCGCCGATATACAGAAATGACGCAAACAGTAATACCTCGATGGCAAACACGCCGATGAAGCTGCGCTCCGAAATCAGCGACGCCAGCGCGTACACGTAGTACAACAAGGGCCCTTTCTGGTCGTAGAGGTCACGGTACGGCACAAGGCCGTGCTTTATCCCGCGCCCGACCGTGAAAAAGCAGTTCACATCCACCCAGTCGTTCAGCGGGTACAGAAACGAGTTTTTAGAGCATACGGTCAGCACGGCAAAGGACACCAATAGTGCAAAAGCCATTTTCAAAAGCATGCCGTCGCTTTTTTTCAAGCTATTCGTTTTCATATTCATCTGCTCCGTTCGCCAGATTCAAATGCAACAGCGCGGTTTCAATACGCGCTGCATTATAACAAAAAGCTGGCTGCGTTTCAACCCCGTGAGAAAAAAAGAAAGGCGGCACCGCCTGAACTCAATTGTTCCTTGAGGCGCTAAGCTTAGGCAGTATGGCGCCCTGACTTAAGAGATAGCTTCTTACTTCAGATGCGGCTGCGGCGCGCGTGTCGCATATACCGCCCTTAAATGCGCAGACGGCGGCTGCGCCGGCGGCCTGTCCCATGGCCATGCATGAAGCCTTTACGCGAATCGCGGAGGCGCATTCACGGTCTGCCGACACGCATCTGCCGGCGACAAACACATTGTAGAGCCCCCTCGGACGCATGGCTCCGAGCGAAATGGTGGGAGTTTCCGTATCGCGAAGGTAAACGATTTTGCTCGCCTGCCCTGCGCGGTGTATATCGATGAACCAGTAGGTATAGCAGACCGCGTCGTCGTATACGCGCTTTCGGAGGTAGTCGTCTGCGGTCATGTATACGTCGCCAATGATGCGCCTGCCTTCGCGCGCGGCGCATTCGGGCGCGGAGCCCGTGATGCGCGCGGGATTGCCGCTGTTCTTCAGTACGGTCATTAGCCGCATTACGTCTCGCCGCGCGGCGACCTCGGCGAGGGTGCGCCTCTCGCTGTCTGTCGTATTCAGGCCGCAGATATGGTTCGTATTGTCGCCGTTTGTTTTGAACAGCGTATCGAAGCTCCCCGAGCAGAGCATTTCGCGCAATTCCGGGCGTACGCCCAACTCCCTTTGCCAGAGCGCGTCCGTCCTGAGCATATCAGCTTTGGCAGCGTTTGCGCTTTCGGTGTACAGGCGCAGTGTGCCGGGCTGCAAGGCATTGTCAATTTCATATTCCGCTCCCGCCCATGCGCACAGATTGCCGTCTCCCGTACAGTCGATAAACATTTTGGCCAGGTGACGCACGAGGCCGTCCCCGGTGCTTACGATTACGGCCTCTATGCGCCTGCCGCCTGCGCTGACGTCCACAGACACAACGCCTTGCCTGTAAAACAGCCTGACGCCCGCTTCTATGAGCAATTCGTCCATAAGCGCTGCGGCCGCCACGGGGTTGACCTTTACGCCGTACTGAGAATGGACGCGGTACAGCGCATCCATGTCGGGTATTTCGGCAAAGCCCGCCTTTTGAAGCCTGAGCACGTATTCCCAGCCTATGCCTGCAATTACCATCCTGTCTCCGACAGGGCGGAACGGATTGTTGAACTGATCTATCGAGTTGCTGCCAAGCACCGTCAGCGCGCCGCCGGGCATTGCAAAGTGCTCAAACAGTGCGACCTTCAGTCCCCCGCGGCCTGCCTGAACCGCCGCACAAAAGCCCGCGCAGCCCGCGCCCGCCACGATCAAGTCAAAGCTTTCGCCATCGCGTATATTCATTCTTTTCCCTCGTGTATAGCGCCAGAGACGGTTCTCTCAACCGTCAAATCGCAAAAACTCTCCAAAGCCTCGATAATTCAATAATGCATCTCAATAATACACTTTGCACGCTCTATTGTCAATCATTTTACCGTTCTCTGTGCTGTTAAGCTCATAAACCGGTGAATAACAGCCTCAGCGCAGGCAAAGCGAAGAGATGTGTTATCTGCGAAGATTCCGGGCAAATGTCAGGTTTTCTTCCTATTCAGGGATTGCGGAGAGACCGGAAGTGTGGTATATTGTAAGCTGAGAACGATTTAAGCACTCCGCTTGTGAAATTACGCACGCTCCGCACCGGGGAGGGATGATTGAATGAGGCTGCTTTGGCGCTTAAGCAAGGAAGCGATACGCTACAGGACGCTCTATATCGTGGCCATTGTGTCCACTCTGGCGCTTACGGGCATAAACCTTGCCGCGCCGAAGGTTCTCTCAAGCATGACGGGCATAGTCAGCCGCGGCGTGGACAGAGAAGGGCTTGACAGCATACTGACGCTTACGTTGACGCTCGTTATGCTGTACTTGCTCAGGATACTGTTTAGGTATCTTAGCAACTATCTGGCCCACAAGGCCGCGTGGTATCTGGTGGGCGATTTGCGCACCCGCACATATGACAAGCTTGAGCACATGCACATGGGCTACTTTCACGACAAGCAGACGGGCGACCTCATGAGCCGCGTAGTCAACGACACGCGCGACTTTGAATTGCTCTACGCCCACATGATCCCCGAAACCATAACCAACCTCGTCACGTTTCTGGGCGTGCTCACGGTGTTGCTCATAATCAACCCCAAGCTCGCGCTCATAACCTGCGCGCCTATACCGCTCATACTGTGCTCAGGCGTTATATTTTCAAAGAAGGTCAGGCCGTATTTCAGAACGTCTCAGAAGAAGATGGGCGAGCTTAACGGAAAGCTTCAGGACAACCTGAGCGGCGTGCACGAGATACAGTCCTTCGGCAGGGAGGAATACGAGACCGGACGCGTGGACGAAAAGAATTTCGAGCACATACGAGCCATGCTCAAGGCGCTCAAAATCAGCGCGGTTTTCCATCCGTCGGTGGAGTTTATATCTTCGCTTGGCACTATACTCGTGGTGGGCTTTGGCGGCTACCTCGCTTACAAGGCCGAATTGTACGTAGAGGACATAGTTGCGTTTTTATTGTACTTGAGCCTGTTTTACGGGCCGGTCACGAGCCTTGCCAATCTACTTGAAAACATGCAGCAATCCATGGCGGGCGCGGAGCGCGTGATGGCGATACTGGACGCGCCGGAGGAAATCAGGGATAAGCCGGGTGCCCGTCCGCTCGAAAACGTGAAGGGCGACATAGAATTTGAAAACGTGAGCTTTTCATATCAGCCGGGCAGCCCCGTGCTTAAGGACGTGTCCTTCCGCTGCGAGAGCGGCAAAATGCTGGCACTGGTAGGTCCCACGGGCGTAGGCAAAACCACGCTTACGCAGCTCATTTCCCGTTTTTACGAGCCGGACGAGGGCCGCATACTCATCGACGGCCACGACATAGGCGATGTGACGCTCGAAAGCCTGCGAAAGAACATTTCGCCCGTATTGCAGGACATCTTTCTGTTTAACGGCACGATAGCCGAAAACATAGGTTACGCCGTCCACAAGGCAGATATGGATGACATAATACAGGCGGCGAAGGCGGCAAACATCCACGATGACATTATGGCTATGCCGGACGCCTATGAGACGCAGGTCGGCGAGAGGGGACTGCGCCTCAGCGGCGGCCAGAAGCAGAGGGTGGCGATAGCCCGCGCGATACTCAGGCGCTCCCCGATAATCATACTAGACGAGGCCACCGCGTCGGTAGACGTGGAGACTGAACGACAGATACAAAAGGCCATCTCCTCCATTGCAGGAAAGTGCACCATCATCGCAATAGCGCACCGCCTCTCCACTATCCGCGGCGCCGATCGCATACTCGTCATCGAAAACGGCAGGGTGACCGAAAGCGGCACGCACGCTGAGCTCGTGGCCTTCGGCGGCAGCTCCGCCCGTATGAACGCGATACAGACCTCAGACGCGGCGGGGATAGTATAACGGCAGACGCTCGCGCCGAAGCGGCGCGCATTTTTGCCCACACGCGGGACGGGATACCGAAGAGGTCAACGGCAAATTGACCTGAAGCAGGTATTATAGGCTGAATTTAAGCTCTTCCGGGCGTTTGCCCGGAGCTTTTTGATTTTGGAAACGCGTCACGCAAGGCCGCGCGCACTTGAAATTGGTGTCGAATTGTGGTATCATACTCGTCAAACGAATCCAATTTCCAGGCGCATACCGCATACCAATTCTTATCAAAAGGAGCGTTGAACGTGGACGCGATACTTACGATACTGGGTCGGGTGCTGCTCAACTCCACTACGATTCTCGGAGCCGTCCTGACCGCATTGTACATTGCGGGCGTATGGCGGCTGCTGGTGAAGAGCGGACTTAAGGGCTGGTGGGCGCTGATTCCCTGCGCCAGAGAATACCAGCTTTCCCGCTGCGCGGGGCGCGAACCCGAAGGACGCATTTACAGCGTGGCCGATGCCGTGCTGATTCTGCTGAGCCTGCAGTCGTATATCATTCCTCTGCCGAAGGGCTCTGAAAGCTTTACCAGCCTTCAGCTGCTGGTGCTGGTATTGAGCATCCCTCTTGCATTCACCCGGTTCATTTACGGCCTTCGTATTTGGAGCGGCCTTCTGGGAGTATATGCTCTTCGCAAGCGCTGGCTGTGGCTGTGCCTGATTTCCTATACTATATGGATTCCCGCAGTGGTGCTGGGCTTTGGCAAAAAGTATCGTCCCGCCTGGCAGGTGGAGGATTTCAGAGCCGAGATGGAGCGCCTTGCCAGGCATGGCAGCGCCAGCGTGATGGCCGAGGGGCTTACGGTCAACCTGCGAGAGAGGAGCGCCAGAGAATTTTTCCAGAAGAAGGTGCTGCTCAGGGACATCAATATGTCCATTCCGCAGGGACATATGGTGCTTTTGCTCGGCGGCTCCGGCGCGGGCAAGACCACCTTTCTGAATGCCGTCAACGGCTATGAGAAGGCCGACGCCGAGGTGGTACTTAACGGCAGCAACATGTACAAGCAGTACAAAAAGATGCAGTATGAGGTGGGCTTCGTGCCCCAGTCCGAGATGATGCGCGGCAAGGACACGGTTTTGAATACACTGCTTGACGCCGCGCGCCTCAGGCTCCCCCCGGACGTACCCGCCGCTCAGCGCCGGGCGCGCGTGGACGAGGTGATGGACATTTTCGGCCTGCAGCCCGTAAAGAACAATCTGGTCGAAAAGCTCTCCGGCGGGCAGAAAAAGCGCCTGTCCATCAGCATGGAGTTTATAAGCAACCCCTCGCTGTTTATACTGGACGAGCCGGATTCAGGCCTCGACGGAGTGATGGCGCGTGAGCTGTTTGAGCAGCTGCGCAAGATTGCGGATGCCGGCAAGATCATCATCGTAATCACTCACACGCCAGACCGCGTGATCGACCTGTTTGACGACGTAATCGTGCTGGCAAAGGACTCCGCGCGCACGGGACGGCTTGCCTTCTACGGCAGCATAGAGGAAGCGCGGCGCTTCTTTGACAGACAGACCATGGAGCAGATAGTAAAAGCCGTCAATCGCAAGGAGGAGGGCGGAGACGGCCTTGCGGACGAATTCGTACTTAAGTTTGCGGAGGTGCAGCATGGATAATATGAATACACAGCGCGCGCCGCTCAGGCTTTCAATCCGCCATCGCGGGCGCCTTTCTCAGGTGCGAATATATTTCGGCAAGCTGCTTCGCATGTTCGTCTATCAAAATGACTGGAAGGTGCTGCCCATGGCGGCGCTGATAGCCGGCCTCGTGGGCATGGTGGTGCGCAAAAGGATGTTCATAAACATGGAGGGCACGCTGATGGGCGCCTTCGCCCTGGTGTGCGTGGGCATATGGAACGGCTGCTTCAACTCCATTCAGGTCATCTGCCGCGAAAGGGACGTGATCAAGCGCGAGCACAGAAGCGGCATGCACATCTCCTCATACGTGTTTTCCCACATGATATATCAGGCGCTTTTGTGTCTGGCCCAGACCGGGGTCACGCTGTACGTTACATTGCTGGTGGGGGTCAAGTATCCGACCGGGGGACTTGTTACCAGATGGTTCCTGCTTGATTTTGCCATCTCCATGTTCCTTATCAGCTACGCCTCCGACATGCTGTCGCTGTGGGTGTCGTCGCTTGCGCATACCACCACCGCGGCCATGACCATAATGCCGTTTATACTTATCTTCCAGCTGGTGTTCTCAGGCGGCATGCTCATGCTGCCGGCCTGGACGAAGACGCTCACATACTTCACCATCTCCAACCCCGGCCTCAAGGTGATCGCCGCTCAGGCGGACACCAACAACCGTCCGTACGCCACCATATCCAATATGCTCGGCAAAATGCGGAACACTGAGGTGGAAGGTACATTCACCCTCGGGCAGGCCCTTGAGCTTCTGCAGGACGAAGACAACTCTGCCATAAGTGAGCTTCGCGCTCAGGAGATAAGCGACGCGGTAACGCTCGGCGATGTAGGCAGCATATTGAACTCCTCGCCTGCCTTCGCTGACTTCAGACAGGAGCGCGTCACGGAGGATACCACGGCGGGCGAAATGATGACGACGCTGTCTCAGGCGGAAGAGCTTGCGCAAAAATACGCCGGCACGCCTCTTGGCACCACAATGACCGTTGGAGAAGCAATCGACTATTTGGCGGGCAGATCGGACATTCAGGAAAAGCGGGATACGAAATTTACCGTAAAGACCACGGTGGGCAGGCTCATGGACATGGCCGGCGAAGATAAGGTAAAGACCTTCATCGGAGAAAAGGCGGCGCAGGCCAGCTACAACCCGGCTTACGACAGCACGGCGGACAACGTAGCACAATATTGGCTGCGCCTCGCCGGCTTTGTGCTGGTTTTTGCCCTGCTTGCGACGGTGACGCTGGAGTTCATCGACAAGGATAAAAGATAAAACGTAAACAGCGTATATCGCCTTTTACGGCAGCTGCGTCTGCAGCGGCGGTTAACGATGGCGACGGCGGC